>CAMHGU010000036.1 GCA_946184715.1 uncultured bacterium
TATTGTGGGGAAAAGGGGTTATCTTTGCGGTGTAAACCTACCATTATTAAACATTTATGATGATGAAAACTATCAAAAACCTCTCAATCATCGCCCTGCTGGCAGGCGCCATAGGCTTGTCGGCTCCCGCTGAGGCCCAAATGCTCCAGCACAAGCCCTCGGGCACCACCACCCTCTCCGACCTCAAGAAGCAGCAGCAACAGAACCACGACAGCGCTCCGCAGCAAAGCGAGTCGCAAGCATCGCCAAGCACGAAGAAGGCGCAGCCCTCCAAGAGCGCGAAGAAGTCGCAAGGCAAGAGCGCCAAGCGGGCCACCAAGCGCGAGAAGGCCGAGGCTATGCCTGAAGAGTTTCGCGAGGAGATAATCGCGTCGATGATGGCGCGCTTCCGCATGTGCCGCAATCGCAGCGGTCAGCTCATCAACTCGCCCGCCACAGGCAAGCCCTACGCCATCCTCTACTACCCCGTGCAGAATATGGAATACCAAGCCTGCACCGGCTATAAGTACAGCGGCAACAACCCCACCAACTACACGCCCGACGCCACAGGCGAAGGCGATGAGGTGGTCAACGCTCTCAACACCGAGAGCAACGGCAACCTCGAGATGCGCCTTGCCACCGCGGCCGAAATCAAGACCGCGCGCAGCCACGGCATCGTGGATATGGGCGCGCCGGCCGACGGCATCTACCTCGCCGTGCCGCAGAATGTGTTCAACCGCCTGCGCGACGTGGTGAAGCAGTACGACAGCGGAGCCGTAATGGACTAAACCTTATTCCATCTCCATTGCCTAAATCTCAGTAATAATCTACAAACCAATCGTATATGAAAAAATTCCACAAATTCGTCCTCGCGTGCTTCGTCATCGGTGCGCTGGCGATTGCCATGCCTGTTTCGGCACAGCTTTCCAACTCTAATCGGTCAGGTGGGCTTACACTCAAAGACCTCAAGAAGCAGAACGAAGATAAGAATCAAGGCACACCGTCGCAAAGCACGCCCTCGCAAGGTCAAAACAGCGGCAAGAGCGGCGGTCTCAACTCCCTCAGAAAGCTCAACCCCAACTACGGCATCGATGAAAACAAGCCCGACGACGGGTCCGCCGATGACAACGGCGGCAATAGCGGCGGCTACTCCGGCGGCTATGGCGGCAACGACAAAGAACCGAAGCTCAGTCAAAAGGAAAAAGACCGCATCTGCTACGAATTTATGACACGTTTCCGCCCCTGCCGCGACCACGACCGGAATTACAAGCCTTCATCCCACGACAACAAGCCTTTCGCCGTGATGTACTATCCGATGAAAAATATCGAGTACTACGCCATCACCGGTAAGATGTGGACTATGGGCAAGAAATACGACTATATGCACTACGACGCTATGAAAGCCAAAGAGGTAATCAATACAATCGCTAAGGAAACCGGCGGCACAGTCAAACTGCGCATCGCCGGCACCCAAGAACTGAACTACGGCAAAACTTATGGCGCAGTGGAGGTAGCCGCCCCCGCCGATGGCATCTACTTCGACATCCCTATCGACCTTTACGAACGCCTCGAAGAAGTGCTGCCGCAATTAGCGCCCTGACGCAGTCCACGAAGTCTATAATCCTCTACAGGCTTGCTCGGCATAGTAGCCGGGCAAGCCTGCTCTATCACCCGAGCACCGCATCGCGCCACGGCACCACATCGCCTTGCGAATCGAGCCCTCAATGTGTGAAAACAGTAGAGCATCGGCCGGCGGATTGAGCGGGATGAGGGGCGGGCGGGTGTGTTTTTAGGAGCTGGAGCGATGGGGATAGCTGAATTTTGCGTAAATTTGCTGCCGAAAACCAAACAGCAACGATATGACAAAGAAATACGACTATCTCGTGATAGGTTCGGGCATAGCGGGAATGAGCTTTGCCCTCAAAGTGGCGGCTACCGGCAAGGTGGCTCTGATATGCAAGACCACCCTCGAAGAGGCCAACACCTTCCTGGCGCAAGGCGGCGTGGCGAGCGTGACCAACCGCCTGGTTGACAACTTCGAGAAGCACATCAACGACACAATGATAGCGGGCGACTACCTGAGCGACCGCGCAGCCGTGGAGAAGGTGGTGCGCGAAGCGCCGTCGCAGATCGACCAGCTGATTAAGTGGGGCGTGGCCTTCGACCGCAACGAGAAGGGCGACTTCGACCTCCACAAGGAGGGCGGGCACTCCGAATTCCGTATCCTGCACCACAAGGACAACACCGGCGCCGAGATCCAGGACAGCCTGATTGAGACGGTGAAGAAGCACAGCAACATCGACGTGTACGAGAACCACTTCGCAGTGGAGATTATCACCCAGCACCACCTGGGCAAGATCGTGACGCGCCGCACCCCCGACATCACCTGCTACGGAGCGTATATCCTCGACCCCGAGAGCGGCAAAGTTGACACCTTCCTGTCGAAGGTGACCGTGATGGCCACCGGTGGCATCGGGGCAGTGTATACCACGACCACCAATCCCCTCGTGGCCACAGGCGATGGCATCGCGATGGTGTATCGCGCCAAAGGCACGGTGAAGGATATGGAGTTTGTGCAATTCCACCCCACGGCATTCTACCACCCGGGCGACCGTCCGTCGTTTCTCATCACCGAGGCGATGCGCGGCTACGGTGCCGTGCTTCGCGACATTCACGGCCGCGAGTTTATGCAGAAGTACGACCCGCGGCTGTCGCTGGCGCCGCGCGACATCGTGGCCCGCGCCATCGACAACGAGATGAAGCTCAGCGGCGCCGAGCACGTATATCTCGACGTCACCCACAAAGACCCCGAGCTCACCAAAGAGCATTTCCCCAACATCTACGCCAAGTGCCTTACCTACGGCATCGACATCACCAAGGACTACATCCCCGTGGCACCGGCGGCCCATTACCTCTGCGGCGGTATCAAAGTGGACCTCGACGCCTGCTCGTCGATACGGCGCCTCTACGCCGTGGGCGAATGTTCGTGCACCGGACTTCACGGCGGCAACCGCCTGGCGTCGAATTCGCTCATCGAGGCCGTGGTGTATGCCGAAGCCGCCTCGCGCCACGCAATGGCCCACATCGACGAGTACGCCTTCCGCGACGACGTGCCCGAGTGGAACGATGAAGGCACCCTCCACAACGAAGAGATGGTGCTCATATCGCAAAGTGCGAAAGAGGTGTGCCAGATAATGAGCAGCTACGTGGGCATCGTGCGTAGCGACCTTCGCCTCAAGCGCGCCTGGAACCGCCTCGACATTCTCTACGAAGAGACCGAGGCCCTCTTCAAGAGCAGCAAAGTGACCCGCGAGATATGCGAATTGCGCAATATCATCAACGTAGGCTATCTGATTATGCGGCAGGCGATGGAGCGCAAAGAGAGCCGCGGGCTTCACTACACCATCGACTATCCGCCGGTGAAGCACACTGAAGAGTGATGCTACGCCACGCCGCCATAGCCCTCGCGCTGGCAGCGAGCCTTACCGCCGCGGCGCAGAGCAGCTTCGTGGAAGCCGGGCTGCGCTGCCACGTCGTGGCGCCCGACACCGTGCTGGTGGCCAATGGGCGCGACAGCACCCGCTACGTGGCCGGGCATTTCACCGTTCCGGCGAGCATCGAGCACGACGGGCAGGCGTGGACTGTAGCCGGCATCGCCCCCGAAGGGTTCTCCGGCTGCTATCGCTTGACCTCGATAGAGCTGCCCGCCACCCTTCGCGCCATAGGCGACCGCGCCTTCGAAGGATGCCTCGGGCTTGAGAGCATCACCATCCCCGACAGCGTCGCGACCATAGGGCGCGACATCCTCGCCGAGTGCAACTCGCTTCGCGCCATCACCTATCGCGCGCGAGCGGTGCGGCGCTTCGGGTCGCTGGGCTTGACGGCCCGCTACGGCGAGTCGAGCGTAGGCTCCTTCGTCATTGCCGATGGCGTGAAGATAGTGCCGCCTGGCTTGGCCTCCCACCTTACCGCCATTGACTCAGTGGCTATTCCGGCGAGCGTGGAGCGGATAGGCGAAGGCGCCTTCGCGTTCTGCCACAGCTTGCGCCGTATCAGCGTGGCCGCAGGCAACCTCCATTACCGCGGCGACGCCGGCTACCTCACCACCATCGGGGCCGACACCCTCGTGGCGTGGCCCGAAGCGCTGCAGCCCGACAGCATCATCAGCCTGCCGCCCGGCATCACCGCCATAGCGCCGCAAGCCTTTGCCGGCAATGTGCGCCTCGCGGAGATTGACCTCGCCAATGGAGCGCTGCGCTTCATAGGGCGAATGGCCTTCTACCACACTCGGCTCCTCAGCGCTACCGTACCCGCTACCGTGGAGCGCATCGGGCCTATGGCCTGGGCTGCGTGTCCTCGCCTGCTCGACATCAACGCCGCCCTCGGCAACGCCACCTACGTAGCCCACGACGGCATCCTGCTCAACCGCCGGTGGCACTCCATCGAGGCGTTCCCCTGCGGCCGCCGCGGCACCGCCACCACTCCACGCGGGGTGAAAGGCATAGGCGTGGGTGCTTTCGCCTTCTGCCTCCTCGACAGCATCGACATTGCCGAAGGCGTGTTCGAGATTGCCAACGCGGCATTCACCCGCTCGCCCCACCTTGCCTCGGTGAAACTCCCCACCACCCTGCAGCGCATCGACAAAGAGAGCTTCGCCGATTGCCACAGCCTCACCGCCATTGAGCTGCCCGAAGGCGTGACCCATATAGGACGAATGGCCTTCGCCTTCTGCACAGGGCTGCGAAGCATCGTGTGCCACGGCGCCGAGCCGCCGCATCTCGGCGAAGGAGCCTTCTACAAAGTTACCGACTGCAACGTCAGCGCCCCGAGCGAAGCCTATCGCAGCTGGCTCCCCGACTTACCCCTCACCCTAACCCCTCAACAACGATGAAGACCATCATTGAAGCCAACATTCCCTATATCCACGGCCTTATAGAACCTTACAGCGAAGTGGAATATCTCGAATCAGAAGATATCACGCCCGAGGCAGTGCGCGACGCCGACGCCCTGCTCGTGCGCACCCGCACCCGCTGCGACGAGGCGCTACTCGGCGGCAGCCGTGTGACGTTTGTAGGCACAGCCACCATCGGGCTCGACCACATCGACCTGCCGTGGTGTGCCGCCCACGGCATCGAAGCCGTCAACGCCCCCGGGTGCAACGCCCCCGCGGTGGCCCAGTGGGTGCTCGCCGTAGTGGCCCGCATGATGACCAAGACGCCGGCCGACACCGTGCTCGGCATCGTAGGCGTGGGCCACGTGGGCAGCATCGTCGAGAATTGGGCCAGAGCAATAGGCTTCAACGTGCTGCGCTGCGACCCGCCGCGCCGGCGCGCCGAGGGCGGCGACTTCATCGCCCTCAACGAGCTGATAGCCCGTGCCGACATCGTCACGCTCCACACCCCGCTCTACCGCGAAGGCCCCGACGCCACCTACCATATGGTTGATGCCCGCCTCATCAGCGCCTTGCGCCCCAATGCTATCCTGCTCAATGCCGCCCGCGGCGCCATCTTCCACACCGAAGAGGTGCTTCGCGCCCTCAGCGCGCGCCCCGACGTGCGTCTCGCCATCGACTGCTGGGAGGGCGAGCCGCAGCTCAACAAGCAGCTGCTGCGCCGCGCCGAGATTGCCACACCCCACATCGCCGGATATTCGCTTGAAGGCAAGCATCGCGCCACGGCCCTCGTGGTGAGCACTTTAGCCCGCCACTTCGGGTTGCCTATCGACCTCGGCCACATCGATATGGGCACCGCGTCGCGCCCATCGCTGCAGCGCATCGCCCAGAGCTACGACCCAATGCCCGACGACCGAGCCCTCCGCGCCGAGCCCTCCGCCCTCGAGCGCCTCCGCAACCGCTACGCCCTGCGCCCCGAGCCATAGGAAACTGAACGCGGCTGCGTCGCGCATTACTTAACCGCTCCAAATCGCCCGCCGTCCCCGTAGTGCGCGACGAAGTCGCGTAACTACCCCGAGCAAATCTCCTCCGCAAGCCACCGGGCTGCAACTTTTTGCACTAATTATCGGGGCTAATGCTACGATATTAAAAATTATTCGTATATTTGACAATCGAAAGCGACTGCCAAGCGGGTGGCCGCTCGGAGCGTTACCGTAAAGGCCTCAGTGGGCCGCGAGCGGTTGCGCCCTAAAGTCAAAGTCAATTATTAACCCTTTAAACCATATTATTTTCCGGACATGAAGACTTTTAAAATCGGGCGTTCGTCGAGCAACGACATCGTGGTGCAGGGCGACCAAGTGTCGCGCCAACACGCCGAAATCAACATCGATGAGCGCAACAACATCGTAATCAAGGACTTGAACTCGTCGAACGGTATCTACGTTAACGGTCGTCGCATCGAGGGCGAATTCCGCCTTCAAACGGGCGACAAGGTGACGCTCGGCAATCAATTCTTCGACTGGGAGAAGGCGATTCAGCAGGGCCCTAAGGCACCGGCAGCGCCCGCTGCCCCGCGACCGCTGCCCACGGGCGACACCATCACCGTAGGGCGCTCGGCTCAGGCTCAATACCAGCTGACTCAGCCCAATGTGTCGAGCCTTCACGCCACCCTTCGCCGCAACCCCGACGGCACAGTGACTATCACCGACAATAACTCGACCAACGGCACCTTCGTCAACGGCCAGCGCATCGCGGGCACCGTACCCCTCAAGAGCGGCGACCAGGTGATGCTTGCCGGCAGTGTACCCCTCGCTTGGGAAGCCCTGATGCCGCCGCGCGCCGGCGCTGCCGGTGGCGCTACGGTAGTGACCAACGGCGGTGGCGGCGGTGCCGGAATGCCGATGGGCGGCGCCGGTGGCGGTATGCCCGGTGGTATGGCCGGCGGCCCGATGCCTCCGATGCCCCCGCAGAAGAAGTCGAGCCCCATCATCTGGATTGCCGCCGCGCTCGGCGCCCTCGTAATCCTGGGCGGCCTCGTCGCTTTCTTCCTCTGGCCCAAGACCCTCACCAACGAAGAGATCTTCAACAAGTACAAGACCAGCGTGGTGATGATCTACTGCGAGAGCGGATATGTGGTAACCGTGGGGCAAAACTCGCTCGTGGCCCACATCGAAGACGGCCAAGCCGTTGACGGCCCGACGGGCGGCTTCGGCACCGGCTCCTTTATCAGCCAGCAGGGCCACATCATCACCAACCGCCACGTGGCCTGGACCGAGGACGACATCGAAGAGGGCAAGCGCATCATCCAAGAGGCTGTGGGTATGCGTTGCCAGATTGAGTACAAAGTGCTCCTTATGGGTATCGTAAAGAACAACTCCAACGTGACGATGAACAACCTCTCCCAGAACCTCATCCCCTGCTCGCTCATCAAAGCCAGCGCCGATAAGGACCTCGACGTGGCCGTGATACAGACCGACGACAAGCGGCTGCCGCAAGGCGTGGAGCAGATAGTGGATATCAACGACATTGCCGACGACGCCACAATGACCCTCGGCAAGCGCATCTGCACCATCGGCTTCCCGCGCGCCCTGCTCATAGGCGAAACCGCCAACGGCCTGCAAGCCAACAACCAGAGCGGCGAGATCACACAGAACCGCGGCGAATACCAGTACGGGCACAACATCGTGATACAGCCCGGAGCCTCGGGCTCGCCCGTCTTCGACGAGCGCGGCCGCTTTGCCGGCCTCATCGTGTCGATGTTTGCCGCCACCAACGGCAGCGGCTACAACCAGGCCGTCAACCCCGACAAGGCCGCAGCCTTCGCGCGCCAATACGTCAGATAATCAACCTAAGTCATAAACAATCAAAACGTTACAACTATGGCAATCAGAACTTGCAAAAACGGACATAAATACGACGACTCGATCTACGGAGAGAACTGCCCGTGCTGCACCGGTGCGGCACCTATGGGCGGCGGCTACAGCGACGGACGCACCCAGATAGGCGGCGCTGCCGGTATGGCAATGGGCGGCGCTATGGGCGGTGGCTACGGCCAGCCGGCCCCGACAGTGCAGGTGGGCGGTGGCTACGGCCAGCCCGCCGGCGGCTTCGGCGGCGGCTTCAACGACGGGCGCACACAGGTGGGCGGCGGCTTCGGCCAGCCCGCTCCCGGCCCTTTCAACGACGGTAAGACCCAGATAGGCGGCGCTGCCGGCGGCGGCAACGACGACAAGACCAACGTGCGCACCTCGCTCGGCACCCCGTCGCAGATAGGCCGCGCCAATCCCGAGGCCACACAGATACGTCGCCCTGCCACGGGCGGCGAAGAGAAAGGCTTCGGCGGCCGCAAGGTGGTGGCTCTCCTGGTCACCTACACCCACGACCCCCACGGCAAGGTGTACAACATCTACGAAGGCAACACCACCATCGGTAAAGACCAGCGCAACGACATCGCCATCACTGCCGACGCCGCAATCTCCAAAGAGCACCTCAAGATACTCTATCGCGAGGCCGAGGGCAAATTCTGGTGTATCGACCAGAACTCGTCGAACGGCACCTTCATCAACGACTCATTTGCCGGCGACAAGACCGAGCTGGCCAACGGCGACGTAATCAGAATAGGCGACACCCGCTTAGTGTTCCTCATCATTCCTAAATTCTGACAGTTATGGCCGAAGATTTCAGCTACTGCTACGTATCGGGCAACACCGATGTGGGCTGTGTGCGCAAAGCCAACGAAGACAGTTGGGCGACGTTTGTGTCGCCCAACGGGTTGGTAGCCGTGGTGTGTGACGGAATGGGCGGCCACGTGGGCGGCGCCGAAGCGTCGCGCACGGCCATTCAAGCCATCCAGTCCACGCTGATGCAGGGCGAGTTCCCGACGGTCCACGATGCCATCGCCGCCGCCATCGCCGCCGCCAAGGCCGGCATCCTGGGGCGCGCCGCGGAGCATCCGGAGCTGACCGGCATGGGCTCCACCTGTGTCATCACCATAGTGAAAGGCGGCCTCGTGTACTACGGGCACGTGGGCGACAGCCGCATATATCTGGTGCGCGACCACCAAATCACCCAGCTCACACGCGACCACTCCTACGTGCAGTCGCTCGTGGATGCCGGCGAGCTCACCCCCGAAGAGGCCGAGCATCACCCCCGCAAGAATGAGATTACGAATGCCCTCGGATTTGAGGAGATGGGCACCCCCACCATCGCCGAGCCGCTGGTGCCGCGCAGTGGCGACTGCATACTGCTCTGCTCCGATGGTCTTTCGGGTATGGTAAGCGATGCCGAGATATGCCAGATTGTGGCCAATCAGCAAGGGATGCGCGCCCAGCAGCGCGCCGACCTGCTCATAGAGCGGGCACGCTACTACGGCGGCACCGACAATATCACCGCCGCCATCGTAGAGTTCACTATGGACCCGGCGCAAGCCCTCGGCACACCCGGCGCTGTGCCGCCGCCCATTCCGGGCGCTCCGGCCGGTGCCGAGCCTATCACTCAGCCCAACGGCCCGGCAGCCGCAGCTCCCTTGCAACCGCAAGGCGGAGCCCCCGTGCCGCCCGCTCCGGGCGCGCCTGTGCCCCCGCAGGCCGCCGCGCCCGCTGCCGCGATGCCCGCGCCCGCCAAGAAGGGCAGCAAGCTCCCCATCATCATCGCCGCTATCGTGGGCGCCCTCATCATAGGCGGCGTGGCTGCCTGGTGGTTCTTCCACAAAGAGTCTGCCCCCGACGAGCCTACCACTCTCGAAGCGGCCACCTTCGCCAAAGGGCAGCGCCTCATCGAATTCGACTTCGCCGATAAGAAGGTGAGCTACAATTTGCACCCCAACGCCACCGACTCGGTGCAAGGCACTCTCGACCAGGAATTTGACGACGTGCCCACAGTCACCATCGAAGGCGGCGAAGGCTCCTTGATAGTCGATGGCCTGTGTGTAAGCTTCGCCGACACCTGCAAGCTCACCGAAGCCAAGATAACCCTCACCGACAAGGCCAAGCACAGCGCCACCGTGATTATCCCTATCAAGAGCGGCAACGACAGCGCGGCCGTGACGGTGCCGCCTGTGAGCCAAGAGCCGCCCAAAGTGGTGGAGATGAAGCTCAGCGAGCCTATCATCTTCGGCCAGGGTGTGCCGCTGATGAACCTCTCGCTCTCAACACCCAAAGGCAACAGCCTGGAGCGTGAGCTCTCGGTAGAGTACAACTTCAACGGCAACGCCAGCTCCAACTTCAAGGCGACGGTGACTATGCTTGACGAATACACCGTCACGAGCGACGACCTGAAAATCGTGCAGAAGGGCAACAAAATCGACGTTGCCTCCGATGCCACGATGGAAGGCACCAAGGTGGTCACCCTCAAGGTGCGCGACAAGGCCGGCAGCGGGGCCGACGTCAAAATCACCATCAAGGCCTCGGTGGCCGGCGGCAAAAAGGCCGAAGCCGCGCCCGAGGCCCCCTCGATAAAGAAATTGTAACCTCCTACCTCAGGCAAGCATAGCAGTGGCAGGCATCAACGACTACATATTTCAGCGCGAAGTGGGACGCGGCGGTATGGGCTGCGTCTTCGACGCGCGCATGGCCGCTACCGGCCAGCGCGTTGCCATTAAGATGCTGCGCGCCGAGAGCCTCGATGCCGACATTCTCGACCTCTTCAATAGCGAAGTGGCCGCCCTGCGCCGTATGCACTCTGATCTGGTAGTCAATATGGTGGGCGAGCAATTCAGCGACACCGCCAACAACCTGTACATCCCTATGGAATTTGTGGAGGGCGAGACCCTGTCGCAACGCATAGGCCGCACCGGCCCTATGAGCGAGCGCGAGGCTCTGCAGCTGATGCTCGCCATCCTTGAAGGCATCGCCTATATCCACTCCGTGGGGGTAATACACCGCGACCTGAAGCCCTCCAACATTATGCTCCGGCCCGACGGCAAGCCGTGCATCATCGACTTCGGCATCGTGCGCGACGCCCGCTCGCGCCGCGACGAGAACCTGGTGGTGGGCACCGACGGCTATATGAGCCCCGAGCAAGAGAACGGGCTCAGCCTCGACCGCCGCGCCGACATCTACGCCGCCGGCTGCCTCCTGCGCTTTATGCTCACCGGCAGCCACACCCCGACGCAGATCCCCGCCAGCCGCCCCGTGCTGCAGATTCTCGAGCGCGCCACCGACCCCAATATGCTGCGCCGCTACGCCACGGCCGACGAAATGGAGCGCGACATCGAGCGCCTCACCGGCGACCCCGGCACCCAGCACCGCCGCAAGCGACGCTTCGCCGTGTCGGTGGGACGCTCCGAGGGCGACATCATTATGGGCAACGGCTACGTGAGCGCCCGACATCTCACCATCGAGTGCAGCCCGCAAAACGACGGCACCGTGCTCATCGACATCCGCGACCACAGCACCAACGGCACCTTCGTCAACGGCCAGCTCATCCGCCACGATTCCTTCTCCTTTATCTTCGACGGCGACACCTCGCGCCTGCCGCAGGTGTGGCTCTACGACAGCAGCAACCGCCTCCCCTGGGAATCGGTGCTCCACATTATGACCCAGCAAGGACTGATGCCCACCGCCGGCAGCAGCGCCGCCGCGATGCCGCTCCTCGATGCCGGCAGCTCTTATCAAGACCCGCAAGGCGAACCTCAGCTCGACCCCATTATGGCTGTCCTGGCTTTCGCCCTGCCGCCCGTGGGCCTCATCCTCGGCATCCAGCGCAAGGAGCAGCCACAGCTCAGCCGCCAGCTCCTGGTTTTCTCTATCACAGGCTCTCTGGCCTACATTATTCTTCTGTTTATCATCATCTTATCTCGCTAATTACTCTCTATAATGGAAATGATTTCAATAGGTCGCGACCCATCGTGCGACATCGTAATCAACGACGAACGAATCAGCCGTCACCACCTCGAGCTCTCACTCGGCGGCGCCGGATATATGCTCACCGACCATAGCACCAACGGCACTATGGTCAACGGCGTGCGCATCCAGAACCAGACCATCTCCATCAACGATGGCGCCAACGTGCTCCTCGGCGGCACCGTGCGCCTCCCCTGGGAACGCGTCCACAAGCTTCTCAACTCCGGCGGCTACTGGTAATCAACTATTTATTAACCATTCTAATATTTCACAAATCAACTATGGAACGAATCACAATAGGTCGCGACTCATCGTGCGACGTAGTAATCAACGATGAGCGCATCAGCCGCAACCACCTCGAGATAGCCCTCGGCGGTGCCGGATATATGCTCACCGACCACAGCACCAACGGCACCTACGTCAACGGCGTGCGCGTGCAGAACCAGACCATCTCCATCAACGACGGTGCCAACGTGCTCCTCAGCGGCAAGGTGCCCCTTCCCTGGGACAAAGTGCACAAGCTCCTCAACGGCGGCGCTGCCCCATTCCCCGCTGCCGGCCCGATGCCCAACTATATGGCGGCCGCCAACGACAAGCTCGACATCGGCTGGGGTATCCTCGCTTTCCTCATCCCCATCGTGGGCATCATTATGTACTTCAGCTGGAAGGACCAGACGCCCAACAAGGCCAAGACGGTACTCCTCGTCGCCCTCGTGTCAATTGGCATCAGCGTCGTAGGCTACATCGCCTGGTGGGCTCTCTGGGCCGGCACCGCTACTGCCATCTCCACCTCCGTGCTCTAATTTTATCCCCCAATCAGCCAACGTAAGATTATGGACAACCAACATCTGCCCCTCGGCTCCGCGCTTCAAGGCGGTAAATATATCATCGACAGCGTAATAGGCGCCGGCGGCTTCGGTATCACCTACCTGGGCCGCCACGCCACGCTCGGCAAGCGGGTGTGTATCAAGGAGTTCTATATGAACGACTACTGCGACCGCGATGTCACATTCTCAGTCACCTGCACCGCCTCGAGCCGCGACCTCGTCGATTCTTATCGCGCGAAATTCATCAAAGAGGCCCAGAACCTCGCCGCCATCAACCACCCCAATATCGTGAGCGTCAGCGACGTGTTTGAGGAGAACCAGACCGTATATTACGTGATGGACTACATCGACGGCGGCTCCCTAAGCCAAGTGGTGAAGAATGGCGGGCCTATGGCAGAGGCCACTGCGCTCCACGTCATCAAGCAAGTGGCAAGCGCCCTCGATTATATGCACGAGAACCAGATGTGCCACTTCGACGTCAAGCCCGGCAACATCCTGCTCTCCACCTCGGGAAAGGCTGTCCTTATCGACTTCGGCATCGCCAAGCACTACGATGGCGGCGGCAACCAGACCTCGGCCACGCCCGTGGGCGTCAGCGCCGGCTATGCTCCTATCGAGCAGTACAATAGCGAGCTTAACCGCTTCTCGCCCGAGACCGACATCTACTCGCTCGGCGCCACGCTTTTCTACCTCGTCACAGGCACCGTGCCGCCTGAAGCCGCTGCCGTAATCGAGAACGGGATCCCCGAGCTGCCTTACAATATATCCTACAACACCAAGGCTGCCATCGCTGCTGCGATGAACCCCGTAAGGCGCAACCGCCCGCCGCGCATCGCCAATTTCATAGCCATTCTCGACGGCAATCAGCAACCTATCAGCCAGCC
>CAMHGU010000037.1 GCA_946184715.1 uncultured bacterium
CGTCTCAACCCCTGGGAATACCACATCTTCAAGTAATCGCCGCATAGCTGCCGCACGCCAACGCCGCAGCTACATCCATACCCGCAAGGGCCGAACCCTGAAGGTTTCGGCCCTTACTGTAAGGCCAAGAGCTGTAGTAACGTCCTCATTGTAGGGACACGGCATGCCGTGTCCCTACAATGGCTGTAATTGCCTGTGAATCTGCAAACAAGAGCTGTAGTAACGTCCGACATTGTAGGGACACGGCATGCCGTGTCCGGCAATGGCTGTAATTGCCTGTGAATCTGCAAACTAACGGCACCACTGCCGGCGGTTTCGCTGACACGGCACGACGTGTCAGAAATCACGATGTTGCCCATAAATTGTGACAACTTTCCCGCTCAGTTGCCCATAAATTGTGACAAAAAATACTTATCTTTGCCCTAAGTGTAACTTCTAAAACCGAAACGCTATGGCACGTGACGACCGCACTATCTACGACCTTTCCGATGAGGAGTACGAACGCTATGAGAACAACCCCGAAGAGTTTGAGGACATCACCGACAACACCCTCGAGGACACCCTCGACATGATGTTCGACCGCGACGACGACTTCAACGACGACGATGACGGCCTCGGCTCTTACCTCGGCTGATACTCACCGCAATTGAACCATTATGGCCCAACTTGAACACGGCGTTCGCTTTTGAGGCTACGTGTTTGTCAGTATCTTTGTCTATTGAAATAAATATAATTGCTTATGGAAACAAAGATATGCCCAAACTGCGGGTCGCAGATCGACGCGGCCGCTACGCAATGTGTGTACTGCGGACAGCTCGTGTCTATGCCCTACGCCAATATGTCCGAGCAAATGGCCGTCGGCCAAAGCCAACCTGTTCAAGCGCCAAACTATCACGGTCAATATGACCAAATGACACATCAGCAACAAGCACAAATGCAACAACCTATTATGGGCCAAAACAGTTATCCGGCTCAGCAGCAATACCCTCCTCAATACGCTATGCCACAACCTATTCAGGTAAATGTCAACGTTCAGCAATCACAAGCTCAAGAGCAGGCTCAAATGCAATACGTCTATGAAGAGAGTGTTCCCGCCAAGGAATCATCGCAACAAGGAGCGTTATGGGGACAAGTAATAATCATCGCCATTGTCCTCGGGCTGGTTACCAAGTCGTGGTGGGTGTTTCTCGGAGCATTGTTTGGCCTTGCTATTCTCTTGGTAATTCCCATCATCGGTGCCGCCGTATGCGTGCTGTTGGCACTATTCGACGGTTGGGTTGCCGGCTTACTTGCTGCCGCATTTTTCAGCCCGGCAGCAGGATGGGTGATTGGGATTATTGTAGCGCTCGCAATGGCGGCCGTCAACCTCCGAGGCCGTAAGGAAGTACAAGAGCAAGACTAAGCCAAAAAGGAGTGCCTATATCAATGGTGCCTCGGAGAGGAGCCCTAACATTCTGTAAATTCTACTCACCGGTGAGAGGCGAAAGACCTGCCGATGTGGTTAATCGCAACTATGATGAATCGAAGATGGGCCAGGTCGAAGACCTGCCGATGTGGTTAACTCATTGTGCGGAGCATGCCGAAGGTATGCTTCGCACTGTGTGACCGCCGACAGCCCTCCCGCCGGCACGTCGAAGATGTGCCGATGTGGTTGCGCGCGGAAGCTATGTGGGGTACACGCCACCCCCTGCGGCGTTACCTCGATCAACTGTCAAGGCATAATGATAGTAGATCGGCGTTTTTGAGGCAATTCATTCGGTGTTTTTGAGAGCCTGGCCCTTACGGCAATAATTGGGGCAAGGGCAGAGGGTGGATATTAACGTGACGCCAGCACCGGTGCGGTACAACCTCTCCAAGGTTGCCGATGCGGGTGCCACAATGCCCCCACATAGCCGCTGCGCGCCAATGTGGGGTTAACAAAATTAAACCTCTGCGAGGTTTTCACCCTCGTCTCGGCTCGCCGGTGGTGCCGGTCGTTTCCTTTCGCCTACCGCTCGACCGTGATGTAACGGCCTTCTTACTGCCGGTGGAGGTTGCTGAAGTCGGGGGCGGCGGGGCGGGGTGGGGCGGGGCGCCACACGTAGAGGCGGTCGCTGGGGCGCACTTTCTGGGCCACCTTGATGCTGAAGTGCTCGCCTTTCACCGCTTTATCGACAGGTTTCAAATCCACGCGCAGCTCCTCCACTTTCATCTCGACGACGACGGCCTCGGCTCCTACCTCGGCTGAAATAACCGTCCGCAATATACTGAGGCCGCGAAACCGCAATTCTCAATCTTTCAGGCACCCTAACGGCACAATCTTTACCCCATCGGCACGCGTATAAGCCATCATCCCGCCGGTCAATATTATTAGCAGGTCGGGCTCTCGAATAGGCATCTGCTGCTCATTAGCGTTGTGCTTACTAATAAGCTCTTTCAATTGCAGAAGATGCTGTGCTCCCTCCTCAATCTCATTGCTCCCCAATTTGCACTCTATCAAAGCATAGCGGCCATCATCGAGGTGCAATACGAAATCGGCTTCAAGCCCATAACGATCGTGATAATACGACACGTGGCTATATAGCCCTTGTGTGTACGCTCTCAAATCACGCACACACATCTGCTCAAAGATAAACCCAAAAGTTTTCAACTGGGTCGTCAATGCATCGGGGGTCAACCCGAGAGCCGCCACTGCTATTGAGGGATCACAAAAACCTCGCTTTGGCGAACTCCGTATGACCGTCTTACTGCGTATGGCCGGGCACCATGCATCAATATCTTGAACCACAAATAGACGCTCAAGAGCACCTACATAATCACTATACGTATCGGTGCTACATTCTACCTCCTGCGATGCGACCACATCAGCGAGCATTGTCGATTTCTTAGCCAGCGACGATATGTTGCGGGCATACGAACGGATAATATTCATCGCGAGCTTCGAGCTGCGGCGCTTACCATCAATTCGCGAAATATCCTCACTACACACCGTGCGCACGTAATTGCGCGCTATCAGCAATTGCGCCTGCTTCGACCGAGCATTGAGCGACCCGGGCCAACCGCCACGGCACGCCGCAAAAATCAATTCCTCAATGGTCATCCTCGACCGGCAACCATCAATGTCATAGCTCGGATCGTCAAACAATCGCCGCAACGAAACCTCACCGGTCGATTCCTCCGATTCCCATAAACTCATAGGCAACATACTCATGCGGGCTATCCGCCCATTTCCAGAATGTCGAATCTTCGTCTTATCTACGGCATTTGAGCCTGTCAAGATAAACAGCCCCGGCTCGCCGCGGCTATCAACCATCGTCCTGACAGCATCCCAAATTACCGGAGCATCTTGCCACTCATCAATCAGCCGAGGTGTATCACCTTTGAGCAATAAGGATGGTTTCGACATCGCCGTAGACAAATACTCATCGCGCATATCGGCATCCTGCATCTTGATGACACTTCGAGCGGCCTGCTCGGCTGTAGTTGTTTTCCCGCACCATTTCGGGCCTTCAATCAGCACTGCGCCAAATGCATCGAGCAAGTCGTGTAGCATCACGTCGGCCGTTCTTTTGAGATATTCCATTGCTTACTATTATAAGTTCTTTGCAAAGATACTGACTCTTTGCGACATACGCAACATAATCGGTGTTTTTGAGGCAATTCATTCGGTGTTTTTGAGGTATTTCATTCGGCGTTTTTGAGGTATTTCATTCGGCGTTTTTGAGGTATTTCATTCGGCGTTTTTGAGGATTCGGCCCTTACGGCAATAATTTGGGCAAGGGCAGAGGGTGGATATGAACGTGACGCCAGCACCGGTGCGGTGCAACCTCTCCGAGGTTGCCGATGCGGGTGCCACAATGCCCCCACATAGCCGCTGCGCGCCAATGTGGGGTTAACAAAATTAAACCTCTGCGAGGTTTTCACCCTCGTCTCGGCTCGCCGGTGGTGCCGGTCGTTTCCTTTCGCCTACCGCTCGACCGTGATGTAACGGCCTTCTTACTGCCGGTGGAGGTTGCTGAAGTCGGGGGCGGCGGGGCGGGGTGGGGCGGGGCACCACACGTAGAGGCGGTCGCTGGGGCGCACCTTCTGCGCTACTTTGATGCTGAAGTGCTCGCCCTTGACGGCTTTAGGCACAGGCTTGAGGTCCACGCGTATCTCCTCTACCTTCATCTCGATGACGCCGGTGGTGGGCCCTATAATCAGGATGTCGTCGCCCACGGCCACTTCGCCGGCTTCCACCTTGAACTCAGCCACTTGCGCATTGCTGAAGTAACGGATACCCTTAGCCACATACTGCTTGACGCGCGAGGCCGAGCTGCCGTATTTGGCCGACCACTCGCCCAAGGGCTGTCCCTGATAGTATCCGTCCCAGAAGCCGCGGTTGAAGATACGGCCCAGGCGCTCGTCCCACTCGGCGATGCGCTCCTCGGTGTAGCTGCCATCGGCGATGGCTCGCAGCGCCTCGTCGTAGCACGTCACGGCCGTGTGGACATACTCCGGGCCGCGCGCCCTGCCCTCTATCTTGAACACCCTCACCCCGGCATCCACCAGCTTATTGAGGAAGTGGATAGTCTTCAGGTCCTTAGGCGACATAATATACTTGTTATCGACAGTGAGCTGCTCGCCGGTGTCGGCATCGGTGACGGTGTAGGCGCGGCGGCATATCTGGCGGCAGGCGCCGCGATTGGCCGAGGCTCCGGTAAGATGCAGGCTCAGGTAGCACTTGCCCGACACCGCTAAGCATAGCGCGCCGTGGCAGAACATCTCGATGCGCACCGGCTCGCCGCTCGGGCCGCATATACGGTCGCGCTCTATGGCATCGTGGATAGTCTTCACCTGCTCCATCGTCAGCTCGCGTGCGAGCACCACCACGTCGGCCCACTGGGCATAGAAGCGCACGGCCTCGACGTTGGTGACGTTGACCTGCGTGGAGATATGCACCGCCACGCCCTGCTCGCGCGCGTACTGTATGGTGGCTATGTCGCTGGCGATGATGGCCGAGATGCCGGCCGCGCGGGCGGCATCGACGATGCTGCGCATCAGCGGCAGGTCGTCGTCGTAGACTATGGTGTTGACCGTAAGGTACGATTGCAGGCCGTGCTGCCGGCACTCGTCGGCGATGGCGCGCAGGTCGTCGAGCGTGAAGTTGACGCTCGACTTGTCGCGCATATTGAGGCCGCCGATGCCGAAATACACGGCATCGGCCCCAGCGTTGATGGCCGCGCGGAGCGATTCGTAGCTGCCCACAGGGGCCATTATTTCGAAGTCGGTACGATTCATTCGGGGTGTTGTCATTCTTTTTTCCCGGTGATGATGCCCTTGATGCCGTGCAGCTTGTTGAGGGCCTCCATCGGGGTGAGGTTGTTGATGTCGATATTGAGGATTTCGTCGCGCACCTGGCTCAGCACGGGGTCGTCGAGCTGGAAGAACGACATTTGCACCCCTGAGCGCGACTGAGCCACGCTGTCGAGGTTGCGGTTGAGGTTGTCGCGCGAGGTGCTGCTCTGCTCCAGCTGCTTCAGCACCTCATTGGCGCGCTTCACTATCGAGGGCGGCATGCCGGCGAGCTTCGCCACGTGGATACCGAAGGAGTGCTCCGAGCCGCCTTTCTCGAGCTTGCGCACGAATACCACCTTGCCGTCGATTTCGCGCACACTCACGTTGTAGTTGACGATGCGCTTGAAGCTCCGCTCCATCTCGTTGAGCTCGTGGTAGTGGGTGGCGAAGAGGGTCTTGGCGTGGGCGCGGTTGTTCTCGTGGATATACTCCACGATAGCCCAGGCGATGGAGATGCCATCGTAGGTGGAGGTGCCGCGGCCCAGCTCGTCGAAGAGCACGAGCGAGCGCGGGCTGAGGTTGTTGAGGATAGCCGCTGCCTCGTTCATCTCCACCATAAAGGTCGATTCGCCCACCGAGAGGTTGTCACTGGCGCCCACGCGCGTGAATATCTTATCGACGATGCCTATGCGCGCGCTGTCGGCCGGGACGAAACTGCCCACCTGAGCCATCAGCGTGATTAGGGCAGTCTGGCGCAGCAGCGCCGACTTACCGGCCATATTGGGGCCGGTGATGATAAGAATCTGCTGAGTGTCGTTGCCGAGGCTTACGCTGTTGCCGATATACGGCTCTCCGGCGGGCAACTGCTTCTCGATTACGGGATGCCGGCCCTCGGTGATTTCGATGTCGAGCGAGTCATCGACCACGGGGCGGTTGTAGCGATTGTCGGCAGCCACGCGGCTGAACGACAACAGGCAGTCGAGGCGTGCCAGCAGCGAGGCGTCGGTCTGGATGGCCGGGATGAAATCGGCCACGGCGGCCACGAGGTTGGCGAAGAGGCGCGTCTCGATGGCGAGGATACGCTCCTCGGCGCCGAGGATGCGCTCCTCGTAGTGCTTCAGCTCCTCGGTGATATAGCGCTCGGCGGCCGTAAGCGTCTGCTTGCGAATCCACTCGGGGGGCACCTTGTCCTTATGGGTGTTGCGCACCTCGATGTAGTAGCCGAACACGTTGTTGTAGCCTATCTTGAGGCTCGGGATTCCGGTGCGCTCGCTCTCGCGGCGCTGCATCTCGAGCAGGTAGTCGCGCGAGGAGCCGGAGAGGCGTCGCAGCTCGTCGAGCTCGTCATCGACGCCTTCGCGTATCACGGGAGCCTTACCCACGGCCACCGGTGCATCGGGCACCACCTCGCGCTCTATGCGGTCGCGGATAGAGGCGCACGGGTTGAGCTGCTCGCCGAAGCGGCGCAGCACGTCGCTCTCGGCATTGCTGCACAGCGCCTTAAGCGGCTCCACACATCGCAGCGCGGCCTTGAGCTGCACTATCTCGCGCGGCGTGATGCGCCCCACGGCCACCTTCGAAATGAGGCGCTCCAAGTCGCCTATCATCTCAAGCTGCTCCGCTATGGCATTGCGGCAGGCGGTGTCGCGGAAGAAATACTCCACCACATCGAGCCTGTTGTTGATGGCCGCCACGTCCTTGAGTGGGAACAGTAGCCAGCGGCGCAGCAGGCGCGCCCCCATAGGCGAGAGCGTGCGGTCGATGACGTCGAGCAGGCTCTTGCCATCGTCGGCCATCGACTCCAGCAGCTCAAGGTTGCGCACGGTAAACTTATCGAGCCTTACGTAGCGCTCCTCCTCGATGCGCGAGAGGGTGGTGATGTGGCTGATGTGGGAGTGCTGAGTGATGTCGAGGTAATGAAGGATAGCGCCCGAGGCTATCACGGCATCGGTCATCGCGTTCACCCCGAAGCCTTTGAGGTTCTGGGTCTGGAAATGGCGTAACAGGCGGTCGCGCGCCGCCTGCTCGGTGAAGATCCAGTCGTCGAGCTCCGAGGCGAGGTAGCGCCCTGAGGAGAACTGCTCCAGCAAGCGCCGCTTGCCGCGCTCCACCAGTATCTCCTTAGGGGCGAAGTTGCCGAGCAGCTTATCGATGTGCTCGGCATTGCCCTCGGCGGTGAGAAACTCGCCGGTGCTGATGTCGAGAAACGCCACCCCGAGCTGCGACTTGCCGAAGTGAATGGCGGCCAGGAAGTTGTTCTGCCGGTGGTCGAGCACATTGTCGTTGATCGACACGCCGGGCGTGATAAGCTCGGTGATGCCGCGCTTCACGAGCTTCTTGGTGAGCTTCGGGTCCTCAAGCTGCTCGCAGATAGCCACCCGCTTACCGGCGCGCACGAGCTTGGGCAGATAGGTGTCGAGCGCGTGATGCGGAAAGCCCGCAAGGGGCACAAACTCCGCTGAGCCGTTGGCACGCCGCGTCAAGGTGATACCCAGAATCTCCGACGCCGTCACGGCATCGTCGGCAAACGTCTCGTAGAAGTCGCCCACACGGAAAAGCATCACCGCATCGGGATGCTTGCGTTTCATCTCGAAGTACTGCTTCATCAGCGGCGTTTCCACTATCTGCTTGCTCATATTCAGGGCCTGTTACATTACCTAATGCAAATTTACAAACAATTTCTGAAATATCCCGCCCCGCCGCCGCGCCATCATCAATTCAAGCCCGCCTTTCTCACCATCGCCCGGTATCGCCCGAAAGCGCCCCGGCCCTCTCACAGGCCATAAGATTATGCCCTCTTCAGCTACACTAAGCCGCCCAATGACGCGCGCAGCTTAGCGATAAAGCCATTGACAGCATACGATTGCCACTTTTATTGGGGAATATTAGCCTACGATTGCCACTTTTATTGGGGAATATCAGCCTACGATTGCCACTTTTATTGGGGAATATCAGCCTGCGATTGCCGATTTTATTGGGGAATATCAGCCTATGATTGCCGATTTTATTGGGGAATATCAGCCTACGATTGCCGATTTTATTGGGGAATATTAGCCTACGATTGCCGATTTTATTGGGGAATTTAAGTCTTTGAAATACCTCGCCCCGCCGCCGCGCCATCATCAATTCAAGCCCCCCTTTCTCCCCATCGCCCCACCCATAGGTGCCCCACCACCCTCTCCTCTCTCGATGGAGGATAAGAAACAACAACCACACCAAAACAACGCCCGCCAAGCAAGCTAAAACATCTGCGAGGTTGTTCACCCCGCTACGCGACCCTTGCAGCTGTGAAAAATATGCGCCTCTCGGGCTGTTTCGGACTCATTGTTTCATTGTTTTCTTTAGAACTTTGAGGTTTTTATAAAATAATCAGTAACTTTGCATCGTGAACTACTCGCTTCAGCGAATCAGAGAGTGCGCGGATAAAAGACTCGCAACCTCACATAAATTGAAAATAATAACCCTAAATTATCGTTTATGAAAAAATTTATCCTGTTAACAATTATGGCGCTTTGGTTCACAATCAGCGCTATGGCTATTGATTTGCCTGCCGGCACCTATTATTTCGATAATAGCACTACAAAGTGGGCACAGCCGCAACTCATTGTGACCAACGCCGACAAGAGCAGCACAGTTATCCCATTAGAGGCCACTGCAGAAGAGGCCGACCGCTACCAATTTGTGTTATCAGCCGACCTGACCGATATCGAAAACTTCTACTTCAGCGATGGCGACGAAGCCAGCCTCGACCGCACCGATGCGCTCACCGAACTGCCACGATTCAAAAATATGGTGGTGTTCTGCCCCGACTTCTTCACCAACTCTCTGGGCAAAAGCATCAAATGGGGCTACTGGCGCACCCTCGACAGCTATGGAATGACCGTCACCGGCACATTGCCCGTATTGTATATCAACACCGACGACGGTGGGGCAGTTGTGACCAAAGATGAATATACGACCGCTACTTGCTACCTCGACGCTATGGGTATCGAGGGGCTGGAAAGCGTAGGCTCGGAATCGAAACCGCTGGTACTTCAGATTAAGGGACGCGGCAACGTCACTTGGAACAACCACCACAAGCGCCCTTACCGCCTGAAGCTCGACAAGAAGAATTCTCTGCTGGGAATGTCGAAGAGCAAGCACTACGTGCTGCTGTCACACTCCGACGACTTCGGCAGCACCTCGCTCAAGGACGAATCGGCTTTCGAGGTGAGCCGTCGCTTAGGACTGGACTACACCGTGGCCCACAAGCCCATTGAGCTCGTAATAAATGGCGACTACCAGGGCCTTTACTTCCTCGCTGAGAAAATACGTGTGGACGAAGACCACGTCAATATCGTAGAGCAAAAGGATAACGAAACCGACCCCGAGCTTATCACCGGCGGCTGGCTCCTGGAAATCGACAATACCGCTGCAGCAAACCAGATTATAATATATGAGAGCGACCAGTTTCCTACTCTCCGTATCACCCCCGATACCCCTGAAGAGCTCTCCACCGAGCAGACGACTTACATCACCGACCTGCTGACCAAAGTCAACGCTGCTATCTACAACGAGGACAAGACCAGCACCGAGTGGGAAAACTACATCGACATCGATGCCCTCGCTCGCTACTATCTCGTGTATGAAATAGTTCACAACCCTGAAGCATTCCACGGCTCCTGCTACTTCTATAAAGACCAAGGTGCCGACTCGAAGTTCATCTTCGGCCCCGTGTGGGACTTCGGTAACTCGTTCAACCTTTGGGATTCCGAAAACCCGACGTTCATTATGAACAACACATCATTCAGCAATCACTGGATTCGTGAGCTGCTCAAATACCCCCGCCTGCAAGATAAAGTCCACGAGATATTCTGGAACGAAGCTTATCCGAGCCTCACCGGCGAAAACAATATCGCCGACTACCTGATGGACGTAGCCAACTATATGGAAAATGCCGGTATTCACGACTACGACCGTTGGTATGGATACAGCAACAACTGGGGCTACACTTCGCGCAAAGGTGTGCAGGGCGAACGCATCAACATTAAGCTGAACTGGCTGGCCAACCAATGGGAAAAATATTCGGGTGCCAACCTCGCTACTGTAGCTAAAAACAGTATCGTTTCGGTAAGCGCCGGCGAGGTGAAGTTCAACAACGAAATAGTAAGTGCCTCAATCTGTGACGTGGCCGGCCGCCGCGTTAATTCCAAGATTACCGGCAACACCCTCACAACCGATGCCGCTAATGGCATCTACCTCATTTCAGTCACATTCGCCGATGGCCAGAAACTCTCATCGAAGATAGTGCTTAAATAAACGCCTATTAAAGAATAACCGATAGAGGTGTGCCTCACCGCAGGCACACCTCCTTTTTTGATTTATTCCCCGTATATGAAACGTTTGCGATTTGGTCGACAGAATACGCGAAGGAAGCTCAAACCCCGACCTGTGCATCGCTTGCATAATGCCGTGGGTAACAAACTCTTCTAATGAGAGCACCCAAAAAGCATCGTTACTGCTCCAACGCGAAAATTACAAATTTCTGAAAGAGCGTGTCGGGCTTGATGTGATAATCCCGGTTTCGACTGCCGTGGAAAATCTGCGCACAGTACTCGACAATGGACATCAATTGACACGCGACAATTGGCATCTATGCTACGGCGCCGGACGATACTTGGCAGCCTGCTCTGTGTACGAAACACTATTTGCTGCTCCTTTCGGCATTTCTATGTTCGACAATCCTTACCTGCACCCTCTTACCGACGACGAAAAAGTCATTGACTCGTCCAATCAATATCCCGGTATCGATGTGGATGAAGAAGTGGCTCTGCTCTGCAAGAAAGCCGTAAGAGAGGCCATTAAGAACCCGTTTGTCACCACCGACCTCAACAACGTGGATTAATGTGTCTTGAATAGCATTGCTCTCTAATCTATAATCATCTATACAGTGCAAGGCATGCCTTTGGGCGCGCCTTGCACTGTGATTAATACATCCAGAGAGAGAATTACTCTTTGCCGGCAAGCACTATTTCAAGAAGGATTGCCACATCGGCTGAGTCGATGCTATTATCGTCGTTGATATCGGCAGCCTCGTCATAGTCGCCATCGCTGAGCACTTTTTCCAAAAGTATTGCCACGTCGGCCGAGTCGATGCTGCCATCATCGTTGATATCGCCTTTGACGATGTCAACCTTGTTCCATTGCTCACACAAGAAGTCGTATTTCATTTTGAACTTGGATTTCAGGCTATAAGACATACCGAAGAAAGAGGAGCTCGGGCCTTTGGGCCAACGCTCTACATCCACTCTTACAGCCCCCGCGATAGAGCTTATATAATTGTCGATAATTGTATTTATCTCGGGGTAAATCTCATCGCGATACCGCGGCCACTGAGCCATTACGGCACGCCTGAAACGCGGATACTTGGCAATCTCCTTAATCCAATGGTGGCCGAACGTGTCGGTGTCGTAATCGTAGATGAAATGCGGACCTTGCGGCTTGATATAAATCATAGAGTTGCCGAAGTCCCACACCGGGCCGAACACGATTTTGGTGTCGTCGCCACGCTCCTTATTCCAATAGCACGAGCCACTGAAAGCCTCGGCATTGTCCATCACCTCGTTGATTACATAGAAGCGCGCAAGGGCGTCAATGTCGATGTACTTCTCCCATTCGGTGCTCGATTTAACCTTATTGTAGATAGCTTTATCGGTTGCAGTGACGAGGTGGGTAAGGTAGGCGCGCTGCTCGGCCGAGAGCTCCTCAGGAGTGTCGGGGGTAAAACGCAGCCTTGAGCCGTCGCCCTCGGTAATTTTCACTTGCCCATCGGCGGGGTAATTGTCAATCTCCACAAGCCAGCCGCCGGTGATAAGCTCCGGGTCGGTTTCGTTATCCTTTTGCTCCGTGATGTTGACGCGGTCTTCATCCACACGTATTTTCTCTGTAAGCCAATATAAGCCTACGTAATCACCGTTAAGTACCAATTCAATGGGCCGATGTTCGGGTGTCCACGGCATTCCCATTCGGCGCGCAATCTCAAAGCCCATGTGGTCGCGCGCATAGCAGTAGTAATCGTCGAAATGAGACAGCAGCACGAAATGCTTGCTCTTTTTCATTCCCAAAAGGGCAGCTTTCTTATCGAGCTTCAAGCGATAGGGCTTCTTATCGAAGGTGTTCCAGGTGACATTACCGCGCCCTTTGATTTGGGTGGCTAGCGGCTTCTCGGCCGAGCCTATGGCCTCTATGCCCTCAATGCCCATCGGGTCGAGATAATAGGTGGCTTCCACATAGTTATCCTTAGAAATAATCGGCTCATTTTCATCAGTGTTGATATATAGTACGGGAAGAGTGCCCGAGGGTGTAAGGCCGTAGCTCGAGAGCGAGCGCCAATAGCCTTTCCGCTCTACCTCACCGCCTCGGTTGGCCAGAACCACTATTGTGGGGTAGAACGCGCTTCCGGCTACAGGGTCGATAGTCAGCAGGTCGGTGCGCTCATAGTCATCATCATCGTCGTCGTCATCGTCGTCATCATAGAGAATAGCATCGCTGAAATAATAGCCTGTCACATCCTCTATGTCGCTTGACAGCGTGAATTGATAGCGTGTATCCACGGCTTCGGTAACTTCCAGCTTTTCGGTGACGAAGCCGTCACTGCTTTCAATGATGATTTGGGGTACCGACCATTTTACTACGTTATTGTCGAAGTAATAAGTCCCTGCGGGAAAAGTCAGTGCGTGAGCCACTCCTATTCCGGCAACAACAATAGCAATCA
>CAMHGU010000038.1 GCA_946184715.1 uncultured bacterium
AACTGGGATGAGCTTAACGCCAACTTCCGCTACGGCCCCGCTGTGGATGGCGAAGCCGTGACATTCGGTACCCCGATGAGCCTCAACGTAGTGCCCGGTATGGGCTCCGCTTGGAACATCGGCACTCCCGGCACTTACCACGTGACTGTTGACCTCAACGCCCTCACGGTGGTTGTAGGCGAAGGCACTCCCACCCCGATTCCCGCAGGCGATGTATTCATCCTCGGTGAAGTGGAAGGCTCCGACTGGAATATCCCCGGCTACGGCTTGCCGCTCACCAAGACCGCTGAAGGCGTATATGAAGGCGACTTCACTATCAACGCCTCCTTCGCTTTCATCACCAACAATGAATGTGACAACTGGGATGAGCTTAACGCCAACTTCCGCTACGGCCCCGCTGTGGATGGCGAAGTGACTACCTTCGACACCCCGATGAGCCTCAACGTAGTGCCCGGTATGGGCTCCGCTTGGCAGATCGGTACTCCCGGTATCTATCACGTGACTGTTAACCTCAACACCCTCACGGTGGTTGTAGGCGAAGGCACTCCCACCCCGATTCCCGCAGGTGAGGTTTACATCCTCGGCGACGTGGAAGGCTCCGCTTGGGAATATGCAGGTATGGGCTTGCCGCTCGCTCAGGTAAGCGAAGGCATCTACGAAGGCGACTTCGGTATCAACGCTTACTTCTGCATCACCACCACCAACGAAGCATCAAGCTGGGAAGACCTCAACGCCAGCTACCGCTTCGGCCCCGAAATCCCCGACTCTGAAGTGCTCTTCAACGAGGCTATGCCGATGTTCTCCGGCATCGACTCCTCTTGGAATATCGTTACCCCCGGCTTCTACACCGTGACCGTCGATATGAACAATAAGACTATCACTGTGAAGGAAGCTTCAGGTATCAGCACCGTAGGCGTCGACGCTGCTATCCGCGGCATCTACAACCTCCAGGGTCAGCGCGTGCGCGAAACCGTTCCCGGCCAGCTCTACATCATCAATGGCAAGAAGGTTATCGCCCGCACCGTAATCACCGACTATTAATACACCTTATATTAATAGACCCTCTCAATGTGGCGGCGGCTCCCCCTCTCCGGGGAGCCGCCCCTGCTTTTACCCCGCCGCCTATAAAAAATTTCAGCTGTGGCATTAAACCTTTGTCTCGCTTCAGTGTCAACGCTGAAAGAAGTATCCTCTAATCATTAACCCTATCAATCATCATCACTATGGATTGGAAAAAAGGATGGATTATTGAGGCCGGCGTCATCGCCATCGGCCTCGCAGTGCTCGGTTTCTGCCTTAAGGCGGGCATCGACAACTACATCGACCGCGGCCGCGTGGTGTCGGTCAAAGGCTTGGCCGAGACCGAAGTGGCTGCCGACAAGGTCACCTGGCCTATCGTGTTCAAAGAGATGGGCGACGACCTCCCCTCGCTCTACAATCGCGTGAGCAACGTCACCCAGAGCATCAAGAAGTTCCTAATCGCCAATGGGCTCACCGAGGCCGAAATCTCGGTCAATCCGCCGAAGGTCGATGACTACGCCGCCAATCAGTATGCCTCCAACATCAACTACCGCTACTACATCACGGGCGTAATCACCGTCACTTCCTCCAAGGTGGAGATGGTGCGCACGCTGATGGTGAAGCAATCGGAGCTGCTCCAGCAAGGCATCGCCATCGTGGATGGCGGCTACGAGAACGGCGTCACCTACGAGTACACCAAATTCAATGAGCTGAAGCCCAAGATGCTCGAAGAGGCCACCCAGAATGCCCGCAAGAGCGCCGACGAGTTTGCCAAGAACTCCGACAGCACCGTCGGGAAGATCGTGAGCGCCAATCAGGGCGTGTTCTCCATCGAGAACCGCGACGACAATTCGCCCCACATCAAGAAGATACGCGTGGTCACCTCCATCGACTACCAGCTCAACAACTGATAGCCTCCGCGCGCTCCTCATAGAAGCTCTAGAATCTCTAGATAATCTAGAAAATCTAGAGCTTCTATAATATCCGGCGGTCACCCCGGCAGGAAATCTTCGCAATTCGCTCGCTTTTTTCAGCTATTATTCGTAACTTTGGCACGATAAATTAACGACCTAAAAAATAGATAGAACGATATGCAATATTGGGTAATCATCGACAGCAAGCGTCAAGGCCCTCTCACTATGGAGGAGCTGAAGGCGCTGAATATCACGCCAGAGACCCTCGTGTGGCGCGAAGGGCTAATAGAATGGATTCATGCAGGGAGCCTTGAAGAGATGTCACCGCTGCTGAATAGGCAGGAGGAGCCACAGCCGGCCGCGCCGGTTGCCGAGGAGCCACAAGCCGAGCCGCAGGCCGCCTATGAGCAGCCACAGCCCGAAGCTGCCTACGACCCCTACGGCCAGCAGCCTCAAGCCGAGCAGTCGCAGCCTCAAGCCGGCTACGACCCCTATGGCCAGCAGCCTCAAGCTGAGCCGCAGCAAGCCGGCTACGGCTATGGTTACGCTCCGCAACAGGGCTACGCTCCTTACGGCGCTTACGGCGCGCAGGCGCAGCAGCCGGTGGCTCCGTGCCCCAATGATTACAAGACCTTTGCCATCATCCTGCTGGTGCTCTCGATATGCTGCTGCCTCTGGGGCGCGTTCCCCTTCGCGATAGTGGCCCTGGTATTTGCCTCGCAGGTGAAGCCCAGCTATATGCTCGGCGATATGGAGAAGGCGCAGAAGGCATCGAAGCGTGCCAAGACGTGGTGCTTAGTGGCGCTGGGCGCCGGCCTGCTGATGTTCCTCATTCTCGAGCTTATGGGCAACAGCGGCTCGCCCACTGAGGTTATCAACACCGCCACCACTACCATTGCTGATAAGGTTCATACCCTTTGATGCCGGTGGTGTCGTCAACGCGCTGAAATAAGAGTGAGTCACAACCGACAAATATTGATAGTGTGCCTGCTGCTTGCGGGCACACTGCTTTTGATAGCCTACGCCGTGCTGGGCCCTGATTTCGGGTGGTACCCGAAGTGCCCGTTCCGGCTTGCCACGGGCTATAACTGCGTGGGGTGTGGCTTGCAGCGCGGTATCGCCTTGATGCTTCAAGGCCGCTACGCCGAGGGGCTGCGGATGAACTATTTCTTCTTCCTTGTGGCGGTGCCGGTGGTGGCGCTGTACGCCCTTTCGCTGCTGCCTGTAAAAGGGGCCTATCGCCTCAGGCGGTTGCTGAACAACCCTGTGACGATAGGCCTCTTGGGAGTGCTGACGATGGCCTGGTGGCTCGTCCGCAATATTCTTCAATGCTGATATTTCACGGTCACCTGCGTGGCGGCCGAGTCGCTGCCCTCTAGGGGGCGAATACGGCAGCGCAGGAGGTTGCCCTCGGGCGAGTAGTCGTAGCTGTCGATAGTGTCGGCGTGGAGCAGATGCTTGTCGCTGTCGCGCAGGGTCTCCACTTTGGTGGGTAGCTTACCCGAGGCGCGGCCCAGCACACCGGCGTAGAGGGCTGGCTGATAGGCTTCGCTGTCCCATAGCGTCATTGCCACCGAGATGCGGGCGTTGTCGTCCACGCGGCTGTAGGTGATGCGCGTGGCGATGTCGGCATTGTCGTTGACGTGGTTGATGCTGTTGTTGTCGACCTCAAATTTCACATAGCGGTCGCTCGAGGCGCTGTTATTGCCCGAGGTGCGGTAGTAGGTGGTCTTGAGATTGGAGAGGAAGCCGCTGGAGTCGTAGTAGAACGCGGTTTCGGCCACAGCTGTACGGCTCGCCCCGGCATATTCTATCATATTGGTAGCGAAGTTGGCACCGGAGAGGTGGAAGGCGAGGAGCACGGGCTGGCCGTCGTGGGTGCCGGTCATTGTCATAGAGTCGGGCATCCAGGTGAGCTTGAGGTTCCACACCGGGGTGCCGCCTTCGGTGATGGCGATGGAGTCAACGCGCGGCTTGGTGCTCTCGGGGTCGTAACCGATGGCGATGCAGCGGTTGCCGATGCGGATTTCGGAGGGCCGCTCCGGTGTGGTGACGGCAGCCTTGCCGGGCGTCTTGTCGTCGGCACACGAGGCAAGCGCCAGCAGCGCGATGGCTGCGAGGGCGCGGGCAATGACGATGATGCGGGGTGTCATAGCGGTCAGAATTTGAGGGTGGCGCCTACGTAGAAGTGGAAGCGGCACGCGTAGTAGTATTGGTTCAGTCGCCACTCCTTGAAGAGCAGATTATTGAGCTTGAGGAAGAAGCCGAGCATCTTGTTGAGCTGATAGTCGGCGCCAAACTCGAGGTAGGGGGCGTTTTCGAGTTTCTCGAGGGTGAACACTTCGTTGCCATTGGCATCGTAGCTTACGTTGTGGATGGCGCGGTTGCCGCGGAAGTTGAACGCCACGTCGAGGCTGAGACCGCTGAGCGGGCGCACGTTGAGGCCGGCGTTGATGATATACTCGGGGCGGTCGAAGCCGAAGCCTGCGTAGCCCTGGCGGCCGTCCTGCTTGGCCCATTGCGCTCCGGCGCGGAGGGTGGCGATGTCGCGGAAGCTATAGCTCAGCTCGCCGCCGAGGTAGAGACCGTGGAGATTGATGGGGGTCTGGAGATTGACGGTGGCAAGCTCTTCAAATAGCGGGTTGATGGATTGGGGCATCAGCGAATTGCGGGTGACGGCGTAACCCACGTACACATTGGCGCGGAAGCCGGAGAAAGGCCCAAACTTGGCGCCGATGGTGGCATCGACAGGGGTGTAGGTCGATGCCAGCGGGGTGTAGGGGGTCATATGGCAGTCGGTGTTGTAAATCACGGCGTTGCGGTTCATCACCTTGCCGCCGGTGGCGGTGACGAAGAGTCCTATGCGGTCGTCGGCACGGAGGTCGAGACGGAAGTCGGGGGCAATGCGGAATACTGTGCCGTCGCTGAACGACAGGTCGATGCGCGCGCCTACGCGCAACAGCAGGTTGTCGAGCGTGCGGGTGAAGTAGGGGTTGAGGCGCAGCTGCCAGCGGTTGTCGGTGACGCGGGTGCCGTCGGGGACGAGCTTGGAGTAGTCGCTGCCTTCGATGGTGACCGGCTCAAAGTGGAGGTGAGGATAGGCCTGATGCAGCAGCTCGCCCGTGGCGTCGAGCCCTACGCGGGTGCCTTCGTTCCAGTCGAACGACAAGCCGCCGGTGGCGCGGAAGTAGTTCTCGGTAAGGCGGTTGTAGTTGTCCCAGGGCTTGTTGAGGCGATTGGTGAAGTGGTTGTAGCCGGCGCCCACCCACCAGTTGATGCCGTTGCGGGCTATGCGGTCGCCGTATTGGGCCACGGCGTCAAGCTCGTACACGTTGTTGAATGGCGTAGCATCGTTTTGCAGGGCGATGAAGCTCTCTCGCCCGAAGCGGCCTGTGACGGCGGCGTTGAGGGCTTTGCGACCTATGAGGTGACGAAGGTCGAAGCCGAGCCACGACTCGGAGCTTTTGATTTGCCCCACGTGGCCTGGACCGGTCTTCTCGCCCCAGATGGAGTTGTGCTGCGCCCACACGCCGAAGCGGGTGTTGGGCTTATCGACGATGCGGTAGCCGGCGCTGCCCACGATGCTCATCCAGTTGCCCATGCAGAGGTCGAGGTAGCCGCGGTTGCCTTCGAAGGCGCGGTCGGTGCGGTAGCCGTAGGGAAGCATGGTGGGAATGGTGTTGCCCGTGGGGGTCACCACGGCGCGGTCGCTGTAGTTCACCTCGGTGGCGGGCTGCTCGATGGTGGTGATCTCGGGGGTCTGCCCTATCTTGGTGGCGTTCTGCTCCACGGGCACAATCTCTTTATCGACCACTATCTCTTTGGTGAGCTGGTCGTCGGCCACGGCTGCGAGCCACGGGGCGGCTATGAGGGCGAATAAGGCTATGCGTTTCATTTCTTTGCGGTTTTAAGGTTATTCAAGCGTGATTCTATCATTTTGAAGATGTCGGCTTCCTTGCCGGGGTAGTTGCTCTTTAGGCTTTCGAGATACTGGATGGCTGCGAGGGTCTTGCCCTGCTTTGCATATACGTCGCTGAGGAGGATAAAACCGCGGGCGAGCCAGTACTGGTGGGGTGTGCCGGCTTCGATGAAGGCGTTGAGGGTCTTCTCAGCCTTGGCGAGGTTGCCGGCGTTGTAGTAGTGCTCGGCGAGGGAGAAGGCCGAGCGAGCGCCATAGAGGGAGCGGGTGTCCTTGGCGAGCTGCTGCCAGTCGGCCACGGCGCGGTCGCTCTTGCCGGTGGCGGCGAGGGCGTTGGCGCGGAGGAAGCGGGCTTCGGCAATCTGGTCGGAGCTGAGGCCGGTGGTGGCGATGAGCTTATCGGCGGCGGTGACCACCTCGGCGTGGCGGCCGAGCTGAGCGGCGCAGCGCATAGTGCCGAGGGCGGCTTCGGTGCGGTTGGTGGCTGTGGAAGCGCGCGAGGCGAGCTGGCGGTAGGCGTCGAGGGCTTCGCCGGTGCGGTTCTTGCGCATCAGGATGTCGGCCTTGAGGGCGAGGGCGTCTTCGGCATAGGGGGCCGCGGCGGCGCGCTCGAGCACCTTATTGAGCTGGCTCAGCGCAGCGTCGTAGTTGCCTTTGCTATAGTTGTACTGGGCTTGGTAGAAGGTGGCTTGGTTGGCATAGGCGCCGTCGGGGTATTTCTTGAGGTAGTCGTTGACTTTGCTCACGTCGGGGCTGGCACCGAGCCAGGCTTTCTCGGCGCTCTCGAAGGAGAGCTTGTCCATCTCGGTGACGCTGATTTTGGGGGCGTTGGGCACGGAGGCGAGGAAGCGTTGCAGCGATTCCATATCGCCGCGCTCGGCGCTAATCACCTTGAGGTCTTCCACGGCGAGCTGAGCCTCTTCGCTTGAGGGGAATTTGGTGATGACTTTGCGGTAGTTGGCCACGGCTTTGTCGATGAGGCCTTGGCTACGCTGCGACATTGCGAGCTGGAGCAGCGCCTTGCGGGCTTCGGGGGCTTCGGGGAAGCGGTCGGTGAGCTGCTGCAGGGCGGTGGCGGCTTCGGCGTGGCGGCCCAGCTGGGTGAGGGCTTGCCCTTTATGGAGCAGTGCGGCGGGCACGAGGGCGGAGCTTGGGTGCTCTTTGAGCAGAGCGTTGAGCTTATCCACCTTGCCTGATTGGTTCTTCTGCAACCCGTCGATGATGGCTTCCTGATAGGTGGCATAGTCGGCGGTGGAGGCGTCTTCGCCGGTGGCTTTGGTGTAGTTGGCGATAGCGTTGCCGAACTCCTTTCCGTAGTAATAGGTGTCGCCTATGCGGTTGTAGGCGTCGGCGCGCTGCTGGCTGCCGAGCTGTGTGCCTTTGAGGGCGTTGGCAAACGACTGGCGGGCGTTGCTCCACTGGCGATTCTTGAACTGGGCATAGCCGAGGTCGTACCAAGCGAGGTCGCGGTTGGCATCACCGGCCGTGGTGCTGTTGAGGTAGTTGCTATAGGACTTGGTGGCGGCGGTGTAGCTGCCGGCGCGATACTGGAGGTCGCCGAGCCAGAGGTTGGCTTGCCCGAGGATGCCGTTGCGGTAGTCGCCCAGGGCGATGGCGTCGGTGAGGTGCTGGCGGGCCGTGGCCTGGTCGCCGTTGCGCGCGGCGTTGATGCCGAGGTTGTAGAGCACATACTGCTTGGCTTTGAGCACCTTGTCGCTCGGCTGCTTGATGTGGGAGATGCTGGTGAGGGCCTTCTCGTAGTCGTTGCTGTTGATATAGGCTTGCGTCAGGTAGTCCTCCACTTGGCTCTGATAGCGGGAGTTGGGATAGAGGTTGAGAAACTCCTCAAAGTAGTCGATGGCGCGGCTGAAGGGGGTGTGGCTGGCTTTGCTCTGGGCCACGGCGTAGTTGAAGAAGGCGGTCTCGCGCACGCTGGTGTCGAAGTCGGTGCTCATCGCTTTCTCAAAGGCGAGGGTGGCTTGGTCGTAGTTGCCTTGCTTCACGTAGGCTTGGCCGAGGTAGAGGTTGGCACTCTGGGCAAGGGCGTCATCGACGTCGGTGCCGAGCACTTCGCTCATACGTTGCACCACCTGCTGGGTGTTGCCTTGTCGCTCGGCGATGACACCGAGCAGATAGGAGGCGGAGCGCTGCGTGGGGAACTCTTCGGTCGATAGGTTGTCGTAGCGGGTGAGATAGTCCTCGGCGTGAGCTTCATCGCCGGTGGCGAAGTAGCTCTCGCCGGCGAGGCGCATCAGCTCGTGGTGCATATCGTAGTTGGTGGCTTTGCCGAGTAGCGGCAGGGCGTGCTGCAGCGTGGTGGCGTGGTCGCCATTGTGGAAGGCTATCTGGGTGAGGTAGAACTGCGCGGCATCGGTGAGCGGCGTGTCGCCCTTGATGGCGGTGAAACCGTCGGTGGCTTTGGTGTAGTTGCCGGTGGCGTAGTCCACATAGGCATCGTAGAATGCGCCGGCCTGCCGGTAGCGCTTGCTTTGTGAGGCGAAGTCGAAGTCGGCGCGGGCGTCTTCGTATTCACCCAGTCGCAGCTTGGCGTAGCCTCGGCGATAGTGCATATCGTAGAGCGCGGCACCATCGAGGGTGGCGGGCGCTATCTGATTGTAGGTGGCGATGGCTTCGCCGTATTTGCCGCTGTAGAAGTAGCGGTCGGCTATGGTGCAGAGCACGTCGGCGCGATGCACGGAGGTGGGGTACATAGCCAGAAAACCTTTCAGGGCGGGCAGTGCCTCAACGCTTCCCGAGCCGTACAGGCTCATAGCCATCAGGTATTGGGCCTCTTCCATCAGTGGCGCCGGGGCGTTCATTCGCTGCAGATGCGAGAGCTGATCGACGGCGCCGGTGTAGTTGCCTGAGCCGAGCATCTTGCCGCCGCGGGCAAGCCAGCCTATGGGCGCGGTAAGGTGCTCGCTGGCGCTTGCCGCAGCGGTAGCGGTAAGCACCACCAGCGCGGCAATCTTGATTCTTGTCGTTACTTTCATATCGTTATTTTACGTTTATTATCTGCACATTATTTTGCAATCTACAAATTTAGACAAAAAACCCGACTTATAAAGCAGTCGGGCTAAAAAAGTGACTTGAAGCGCCAAGAGCCCTAAGAAAACTTAGAAGTCTTAGTCCTCTTAGAATTCTTAGAGCGCTTGGAAGCCTCAGAGTAGCCGGCGCTACTTCACCTTTTCGATGGTGACGGTGGTGGTGCCGTGGAAGCGGTAGTTGTCGCCTTTGGGGAGCAGGAAGTCGATCGACTGCTTGCGGCGGGTGCCCATGCGGTCTTTTACCACCCATTTGCCGTTGAGCTTGGGCACGCTCTCGCTCGTGACCATTATGGTGTCGCCCAGCTTGAAGCCGTGCTTGCGAAACATATCGGCCGAGAGGGCTACCCAGCGTATCTCGTAGTTGCGCAGCTTGGCCTTGTCGATGCGGTCGCCGCTGGCCGTGACGTGGCCCGCACCACCCATGCCGGGGTGATATTTGGTGGCACGCATAGTGAACTCCTGCCCCAGCGCGGCAAGGCCCAGGATTGCTATTGTTGCTAATGTGAGTAGTAGTCGCATAGTCGTTAAGGTTTTCAGTACGCTTGCAAATGTAGTCAAAATCAAGCACTTTCGCAAACTATGCGCCATAGCCCCCCTTAGGGCACGATTTTTACTCTAAAAAGTAAAAAATTGGCATCAAATTTTACTTTCAAAAGTAAACAATCGGTTTTCCTCGCTATCGTTTTGAGCCTAACCCTTTTGTGCGCATCTATTGTTGGGAATTGTATACACCCATTAAAGTGTTGGCCGGCTTGTATCGCAATTTTCGCCGTTTGAGATTGGATGTGGCTCGAAATAGAGCGCGATGGGGTAGTAGTTTTGCAATTTTTACTTAACTTTGTAAGGATAAATATCGAAACAGAATTTTTACAGCAAAGCAATAGAGAATATGTTTTCAGGAATAGTGGAAGAAGGGGCCACGGTGGTGGCTCTGCGGCGCGAGGAGGGTAATCTCCATATCACGCTGCGCTGCTCGTTTGTGGACGAATTGAGCATTGACCAGTCGGTGGCGCACAATGGGGTGTGCCTTACGGTGGTGGCCATCGATGGCGACACCTACACCGTGACGGCGGTGCAGGAGACGCTTCGCCGGTCGAATCTCGGCGGCCTCGCCGTGGGCGACCTGGTCAATGTGGAGCGCTCGATGCGCATCGACGGCCGCCTCGATGGCCACATCGTGCAGGGCCACGTGGATATGACCGCCGTGTGCACCGCGGTGGAGGAGGCCGACGGTAGCCACACCTTCACCTTCGCCTACGACTTCGACCCCGTGATGGCTCGCCGTGGGTATATGACCGTGGAGAAAGGCTCTGTCACCGTCAATGGCGTCAGCCTCACGGTGTGCAACTCCGAGCGCGACTCGTTTCAGGTGGCGATCATCCCTTACACCTTCGAGCACACCAACTTCAGCCGCATCGTCAAAGGCACGGTGGTCAACCTCGAATTTGACATCATAGGCAAATACCTCGCCCGGCTTGCCTCGCTAAATAATGAATAGAAACTCTAACAATCAGCATAACAACCATGAAACGACTTACACGATGGGCAATAGCTGCTGTGGCGGCCATTGCCGCTATGTCGCCCGTTGGGGCATCAGCCCAGCTTGGCGCGGTGAAGAGCTATCGCGCCTACGGCTCGGAGGCGACGTTTGAGACTCAAACCGGGCGCTTGACGCTTACCGCCTATGGCGACAGCATCATCAGGGTGCTGCCGCAGCTCGATGTGGCGCTGCAACCCAAAGCCTCGGCCAGCGTGGTGCGCCACCCCGCGGGCATCATCGAGGTGACCGATGCCGGCGACTTCTACGAAGCGCGCTGCGGCGCCCTCACCGCGCGTGTCGATAAGATGACCGCGATGGTGACCTTCGTGGCCGACGGACGCACGCTCCTCGCCGAGAACGAGGCTGTGAAGCTGCGCGGCGCCGACAAGGTGTACTCCTTTGCCAACGATGGCCGTGCCGCTATCTATGGCGCTGGTGAGCGCGGGCATAAGCTCAACCTCCAGGGCGACACCCTGATAATGTTCAACAAGCAGAACTACGGCTACGGCCTCGACGGCCGCGAGCGCCAGATGAACATCACGATGCCCTATTTCGTATCCACCGACGGCTACTCGGTGTTCTTCGACGACTACTCTATGTCGGAGCTTACGCTCGGCAACCCCATCGAGTATGTGACCCACATCAAGCAGCCGGTGGCCTACTACGTGATGCTCGGCAGTCGCGACAACCTCAGCGACGCCACGGCCCGCTTCACCTCGCTCGTGGGACGCCAGGAGCTCCCGCCGTTCTGGTCGCTCGGCTACATTATGAGCCGCTACGGCTACGTGAGCGCCGCCGCCGCCGATGCCGCCATCGACTCGCTCAAGACGGCCGGTTACCCCTGCGACGGCATCGTGCTCGACCTCTACTGGTACGGCACCGAGACTGATATGGGACGCTTCGAGTGGGATAAGAAGAAATGGCCTGAGCCGGAGAAGATGCTCGCCCGCTGGAAAGAGAAGGGCATAAAGTGCGTCACCATCTCGCAGCCGTATCTCAATAAGATAGGCGCTATCGACAACTACAACGACCTGGCCTCGCGCGGTATGCTCGCTATCGACTCGCTGGGCAAGGTGCACGACGTGCACACGTGGGTGGGCGATGCCGGTATGCTCGATGTCACCAACGCCGCCACGCGCCAGTGGATGTGGGAACGCTACCGCCGGAGCCTCGACCAGGGCGTGGCTGCCCTCTGGGGCGACCTCGGCGAGCCTGAGGTGCATCCGCTCTCCATTCGCCACTCCAATGGCGAGACGGCTGCCGAGTACCACAACCGCTACGGCAACGACTGGTGCAACATCATCTTCAGCGGCACCAAGACCTATAGGCCCAACACCCGCCAGATGCTCCTGATGCGTGGCGGCACCGCCGGCCTCCAGCGCTACTCCGTATTCCCCTGGTCGACCGACGTCGGCCGCTCCTGGGGCGGTATGGTGGTTCAGGTCCCCATTATGATTAATTCGGCTCTCTCGGGACTGGGATATATGTCGAGCGACGTCGGCGGTTTCGCCGTCGACCCGGCCAACCCCGTCGATGCCGAGCTTTACGCCCGCTGGCTCGAAATGGGCCTCTTTATCCCCACGATGCGCACTCATAGCACCGTCAAGGCTGAGCCTTACAACTATCCCGAATATGCCGACCTCTTCCTGCATCTGGTCAAGGAGCGCTACGCCTGGCTGCCTTATAACTACACCCTCGCTGCTACTCTCACCATCAACGGCACGCCCTTTGTGCGCCCGATGAACTACTTCGACGCGCAAAACCGCCAGCTCGCCGACGTGGCCGACCAGTACTACTGGGGCGACAACGTAATCGTTGCTCCCGTGATGAAGAAGGGGGCCGTAAGGCGCTCGGTGGTGGTGCCCGAAGGGAAATGGTACGACTATAACCGCCCGAATGTGGCCTACACCGGTCCCGCCACCATCAACTACGAGGCACCCGTGGGCACGCTGCCGCTGCTCGTCAAGGCCGGCTCTTTCCTCCCCCGCGCCGACTACGCTATGAACAGCACCGACGACTACGACCCCTCGCGCTACACCGTGCATTTCTATCCCGCCTCGGGCAATTCGGCCTACCAGCTTTATGAGGACAACCGCCAAGCTGCCGATGCCATCACCGCCGGCAACTTCGTCATCGTCAACTTTATGGCCGATAACGCCACCGATGCTCTCAAACTCACCACGAGTCTCAGCGGCGAAGGATATGCCGGGATGCCCACCGAGCGCGTCATCACCTATGTGGTGCACGACATCGACGCGCCCCGCCAGGTGAAGATCGACCGCAAGAAGGTGCAGCAGCCTAAAGACGGACAGCTCGCCGCCGGCACCTACCTCTACGATGCCGCCGCGCGCACCCTCCGCGTGTG
>CAMHGU010000039.1 GCA_946184715.1 uncultured bacterium
GACCCTCAAGCCTTCGGGCGCTCGCTGCTGGCCCACTACGGCAAAAAATAATTTTCAAAATATTTTCAAGATATTTCTCGCGCGAAGCGCGATTCTTGGAGCGACCTTGCGGTATTTTTCTGTAGCGACCTTGCTGCGGGAGCTTATGGCGACCGGGTCAGAAGCGAATCAGCTCGGAGCCGCGGGCATCGGGGCTGTTGAGCTGCACGGCATATACGCCTTGCTCCAAGTCAAGCTCCATAGTGTAGCTGCTACGGCCGGGAGCGAAGCTGCGGCTTGCCACCTGGCGGCCGTTGAGGTCATAAACCTTGACCTCGAAGGCGCGGGCAGCCTCGCCGTCGAAGCTGATGGCGATGTCGCGCCCCGAGCGTCGGATGACGGCTCCGGCCGGCTGGTGCTTGCTGATTGAGGTCACCGACGACAGCCCGAGCACGTCGAGCAAGCCGGCATAGGCATCAATCATACCCCAGCCATACTCGTTATTCTTATCGGTGGAAGGCGCGTCGGCCGGCTGATGACTGGTGCGCTTCATCACCTCCTTCACCTCGGCGGGCGTAAGCTTCGGGTTGGCCTGCAGCCACAGCGCGATAGTTCCGGCCACCACCGGCGAGGCCGACGACGTGCCGCTGAAGGCGCACAGCGCGTACTCCTTGCCCTCGACGGTCTCGGTGAATACCCTGAGATTGTCGTAAACCGAAGCCGGTATCTTCTCGGTGCCGTTGAGCTGGTACTCGAAGACGCTGTTGAAAGCCGACACGATGTTATTGCCCGGCGCGGTCACATCGGGTTTCACCACGCCACTGACCGACGGGCCGCACGACGATATGGAGGCCAGATGGCCCTCTCCCTCGGGCAAGGTGAGGTAGCTCGCCTCTTTACCGTCGATATTGACTACGCTATTGCGGCTGTTCATCATTCCCACGGCTATCACCCCTTCTAAGGCCGCGGGGCGCACCACGGTATAGGGATGGCGGCCTTGACCTTCCGTGCCTTCGGTACGCAGCAGATAGTCGTCGGGCATCAGCTCGAGGAGATTTTCAGTGCCGAGCACCTCGATTTCGCCGTTGCCGCTGATGTCGAGATTGCCGAAGATGGGCAGCGTGGAGTTCTCGAGAGTGTATTCGCTCAGATTGACCGATACGCCATAGTGGCGATAGCCGTTCTCCACCTTTGACCCGAAGGCTCTCACGGCGTGGGAAGCGCTGAGGCCGGCAGCCGAGGCATTGCCATCTACGATAGTGCCATCGATTTTTCCGTCATCGCCGGCAGCGGCGGCATCGGCCTTGGCGTTGAGCTCGGCGGTGGTGAAGGTGAACGGTTGAGCGCCGCCCGCCACGGTGAGGCTCACGGTGACCGATGGCGACGATGCCGGACAGCGCAGCGATATGAAAGCGTTGCTACCGGCCATATACAGAAGCTGCTCGCTGAGCTTGCCGTCGGCGCTCTTCTTGGCGTAGTACTTGTGAGTACCCTCATTGCCGGCGCCGGCCACGATGATATGGCCGGGTCCCGTCAGCTGCCCGAGAATCTCCTCGTAGAGGCTGGAGTCCTCACCGAAGTACTGGCCTCGACCCCAGCTGCAGTTGATGACGCAAGGGATACCGGCTTCATCGGCTTTCGCAAATATCGCCATAAAGGCCAGCAGCTCGCTCGAATCGGAGATGTCGAGCTTCTGAATCGCTGCCGGCAACTTACCGGCCTCCACTTGCCCGGCGATAAACTGCTTTCCGGCATCGAAGCTCTCCTGCGAGGTGCCGCCCATAGGGACTGTCATTCCGTAGATGTTCGATTCGTAGGCTATACCGCGGTATTTGCCGCCGCGCTCGCGCCCGGCAGCGATGCCCATCACGTGGGTGCCGTGGAATTTATTCTTGGCATCGGAGGAGTACTTGGCTGCGTCAACCTCCTGCGCCGTGCTGTAGAATTTGCCCCAAGCGCCCGGCGCGCTGCTCGGCGCTGTCATATCCCAAAACCACTCTATTGCCTGCGAGCCGTCAGGGTTGCGAAACATAGGATGCGTGAAGTCGAAGCCCACATCGGGCACAGCCACAGCCACGCCCTTGCCGGTAAAGGCCTGCGAGAGGCCGGTGCCGCGATAGGCCTTATCGGCCCCGATGACCGACGCGGTGACATCGAGCTGCGGCGTGGACAGCGGGCCGGCCTCGATGCGTACCACCTCGGGCAGCTCGCTCAGAGCAGCTATCTCATCGGCAGGCACGAAAGCGAAATACACCGGGCCGAGATTGGTGACGACGGCACACGCGTGGTCGCGAAGCACGGCATCGCCCGCTGTGGTCTTCACCATCGCCAGCACATAATGGCTATGACGCAGCGCGGCGCGCTCCGCCGCCGTCTTGGCACTGCTACGCTCGGCATAAGCCGACAGCGACTTCTGCGCCACCCAGCTCGACATCTTGCTGTAATTCTGCGCATTAACGGCGACACCTACCGCTACGGCAGCCGCCAGCAACGTAAGTAGTATTCTTCTCATAGTAGATAATGTTGGTTTCGAGATTATGTTTTAAAGCATCAAAGATAGCCAACAGCGCCCGAAACTCCAAATTTCGGCGCGCCCTTAACCCGAAAATTGCTCGGCGCCCGAGGAATCTTAGAGCTCTTAGGCGGCTTGCTAAATGCAAATTCAAGCAAGCTTGATTTGCATTTGGCCTCGCCTTGCACTAACTTTGCACATTAATATATATGATAAAGATATAACCGATATCCGATGAAACGTATAAGCCTCATTCTCCTGCTCGCTGTAGCATTGCTGACAGCCACGCGCGCTTCGGCCGCCTATAGCTACGATACCGTGCCGGGCGACCCGATGAAAGCCCGCATCTACACCCTCCCCAACGGCCTCAAGGTGTACCTCTCCGAAAACCACCTCACGCCCCGCATCCAGACCTATGTGGCGGTGCGTGTGGGCGGTAAGAACGACCCGGCCGAGACCACAGGCCTGTCGCACTACCTTGAGCACCTGATGTTTAAGGGTACGTCGAAGTTTGGCACTATGGACTATGCCAAGGAGCGCCCGATGCTCGACGAGATAGAGCGCCTCTACGAAGTGTATCGCCACACGACCGATTCGCTCAAGCGCAAAGCCATCTACCACATCATCGACAGCGTAAGCTACGAAGCCTCCAAGGTGGCAATCCCCAACGAATACGACAAGTTGATGTCGGCCATCGGCGCCACGGGCACCAACGCCTACACCAGCTACGACCAGACCGTTTACGTCGATAACATCCCCGCCAATCAGGTGGAGAACTGGGCGCGCATCCAGGGCGAGCGCTTCTCGCAACTGGTGGTGCGCGGCTTCCACACCGAGCTGGAGGCCGTGTATGAGGAGAAAAACACCTCGCTCACCCGCGACAGCCGCAAGGTGTGGGAGGCGATGTTCCGCTCGCTCTTCCCCGACCACCCCTACGGCCAGCAGACCGTCATCGGCACCCAGGACCACCTCAAGAACCCCTCCATCACCAATATCCGCCGCCACTTCGACTACTGGTACCGGCCCAACAATATGGCCGTGTGCATGGCCGGCGACTTCGACTGCGATGAGGTAATCGCCATCATCGACCGCTACTTCGGCACCCTCGTGCCCAACCCCGATATCAAATACCTGCCCACCACGGCCGTCAATCCCATCACGAGCGTCAGCGACGTGTCGGTGCTCGGGCTGGATAGCGAATCAATCTATATGGGCTGGCGACTGCCCGGTGCCGCCTCGGCCGAGCGCGACCTCTTCGCCCTCACCTCGTCGATTCTCTACAACGGCAAAGCCGGCCTCATCGACCTCGACATCAACCAGCCGCAGAAAGCCCTCGGCGCCTACGGTTTCTCCTCCACTATGGCCGACTACTCAATGATTGTGCTGGGCGGTGAGCCTAAAGAGGGGCAATCGCTCGACGACGTAAAGGCCCTCCTCCTTGCCGAAATCGACAAGCTCCGCCGCGGCGACTTCGACGAGGCCCTGCTGCAATCGGCAATCAACAACTACAAGTACTCCCAAACCGCCGCCCTGACCTCCAACGAGAGCCGCGCCGATGCCTTCGTCAGCGCCTTCGTCGACGGTATCGACTGGGCCAACGACGTCAACCAGATAGCCCGAATGGAGCGTGTCACCAAGGCCGACATCGTGGCCTTCGCACAGCGTAACCTCGGTGACAACTACGCCATTGTGCGTAAGCTCCAAGGCAAAGACCCCAACGAGAAGCGCATCGACAAGCCCGCCATCACCCCCATCGTGATGAACCGCGACAGCGTCAGCGCCTTCCTCAACGAGATAACCCGTGCCACGGTGAAGCCCATAGAGCCGGTATTCACCGACTTCGATAAGGAGATGACCGTAGCCGCCACCGGCCACAAGCTCCCACTGCTCTACAAGCACAACGACGTCAACGACATCTACGCCCTCACCTTCCTCTTCGAGACCGGCTCCTATGCCGACCGCCGGCTGCCGCTCGCGCTGAGCTACCTCAACTATCTCGGCACCTCCACCAAGACACTGGCCCAAATCAACAACCGCTTCTACAACCTTGCCGCCCACTGGAGCATCAACGCCGGCGGCGACCGCTCCTACGTGGTGCTCACCGGCTTGAAAGAGACCCTCGAGCCTTCGCTCGCCCTCCTCGAAGAACTCGTGGCCGACGCGCAGGTGAATCGTGAGGCCTACGACAACCTCGTGGCCGACATCCTCAAAGAGCGCAACGACGCCAAGGCCAACCAGCAGCAGAATTTCAACCGTCTGCTCAGCTACGCCACCTACGGCCCCGACTCGCCCGTCAAGAACCAGCTCAGCGAAGCCGAGCTTCGCGCTCTCGACCCGCAAGAGCTCATCGACCTGCTCCACGGCCTCTACTCCCTGCCCCACGAAGTGCTCTACTACGGCCCCCTCTCGCTCACCGATGCCACGGCCGCTATCGACCGTCTGCACCGCACCCCGGCCGCCTTCAAGCCGCTGCCCCCTATGAAAGAGTATAAGCCCATCGTCACCGACAAGAACGAGGTGCTCTTCGCCGACTACGACGCCAATCAGGTGCGCATCGTGGCCATCTCCAATCGCGGCGAGACCTACGACCCCACCCGCCAACCACTCGTGAACCTCTACAACGAATACTTCAGCGGCTCGATGAACTCCATCGTGTTCCAAGAGATGCGCGAAGCCCGCGCCCTGGCCTACCACGCCTCGTCGCGCTACTCCACCCCGTCGCGCCTCGGCCCCAACCACAACTACACCTTCCGAATGGTCATCAACACCCAGAACGACAAGATGATCGACGCCCTCACCACCTTCTTCGGCATCGTCAACGCGATGCCCGAGAGCGAGAAGTCGTTCCAGCTGGCCAAAGAGGGGCTCCTCAACCAGATGCGCTCTGAGCGTGTGGTGGGTGATGATGTGCTCTGGCACTACATCGCCTGCCGCGACCGCGGCCTCAAGCAGGAGAACCGCCGCTACGTATTCGAGCAGCTCAGCAAGCTGCAGCTCCCCGATGTGGTACGCTTCCAGCAAGAGGTAATCGCCAATCGCGCCTACCGCATCGCCGTGCTTGGCAACCCCGCCACGCTCGACCTCGACGGCCTCAAGCGATTCGGCTCCGTCACCCGCCTCTCGCAGGAGGACATATTCGGATACTAATCTCATATCCTTTCGCGTATGAAACTGAACAAAATAGCTGTCGTATCAATCCTTTTGGCCGCCGTGACATTGCCGCGAGCCTATGCTCAACAGGACAACGACAGCATCTACTACGCTCGGCTCGATAGCCTCTCCAATAGCTACACGAATCCCACCAGTGTGCCAACATTGACCGACAACGATACCCCGCTGCCGAGCAACGACAGCCTCTACTACGCCTATCTCGACAGCATCACCAATAGCTACTCGGCGCCGGCAGCACAGCCACGCCCCAGCATCTTCGGCGTGCCCGTCGTGTTCAAAAAGCAGCAAAACCTCTACGACACCATCGCCGTGCCGCGGCTCGCGCTCCCCGCGCCGCCAGCCAAGAGCCTCAACGTCGATGATGCCTGGCTCACCGACGCACAGCGCAAAACGTCATTCGAGGAGTACCAGCTCAACCGATTCGTGGTGGCTCACCCCGAGCTGGTAAAGTACAACATCGACTCCCTGCCCGAGGCCCCCAAAACCTACGTCATCACCTCCAAGCCCGGGCAGCTCACCCTAAGCCTTGAGGAGATTACAATCGACCCCGCCGAGAAGAAAGTGCCCGTCACCCCCATTGAGGTGAAAAACTGGATTCACCACTTCAACTCCGCCCTCCAGTTCTCGCAAGCGTATATCACCGCCAATTGGTACGCCGGCGGCAACAGCAACCTCACCCTCAACGCCAATGTGCTCTGGAGCGTGAATCTCAACCCCAACAACCACAAGAACCTGATGTTCTGGAACATCATCGAGTATAAGCTCTCGATGACCTCCGCCCCGAAAGATTGGCCTCGCAAATACACCATCAGCGAGGATGTGTTCAAGCTCAGCACCAAGTTCGGCATCCGCGCCACGCGCAACAACAAGTGGTTCTACACCGCGCAATTGCAATTCCAGACCCCCTTCCTCAACAACTACTACGACGACACCTGGGATATGTGTGCTGCCTTCCTTGCCCCGGGAGAGCTCAACCTCGGCATCGGTATGACCTACAACACCGAGAGCCACGACAAGCGCGTCAAGTTCCAATTCACCGGCGCCCCGTTCTCCTACAATCTGCGCACCAACCGCCTCCCCGACCGCATCGATTCCAAACTCAGCCTCGGCCTGCCCAATTCCGGCGACAAAACCTGGCACCAGTTCGGTAGCAGCCTCGAGGCTAAGCTCGAATGGACCATCGTCACCCAGTTCTCCTGGAAATCACGCCTCTGGTTCTTCACCGACTACGGCAACGTGCAAGGCGACTTCGAGAACACCCTCAACTTCGCCTTCAACCGTTTCCTCTCCACCCAAATTAGCGTGCATCTGCGCTACGACAACTCCACGATGCCCGACCCCACGTGGCGGCACTGGCAGCTCAAAGAGATTCTTAGCTTCGGCTTCAACTATAAGTTCTGACCCTCTATGCGCCGGCTCCTCACATCGCTACTCATAATCGTCGCAAGCCTCGCCGCCATAGCGGCGAAGCGGCCGCCGGCCTCCTCGCGCCAGCTCAGCGGCTACGATCTCGAGGCCAAAATCGCCCAGATGGATAGCCTTGCCCTCGACCCCGTGGAGGGAGTGTGGGAGATGCCCGCCGACCGCGTCAAGCTCGTAATCGAGCGTTGCGACGATGAGCCCTGGGACTACCGAGCCGTGCTCCTCGACAGCGAAAACCGCCAGCTTCGGCCCGGAACCATAATGGGCTACCTCCAAGCCACCGCCCGCACCGACAAGTTCACCCTTTGGCTCTATAGCGAGTGGGGGCAAGGAATGCTCGCCGCCCCAGTAAGCTGCAACGCCACCCTCTCGGCCGACTTCTCGAGCATCACCTACGTCAAGCCCTCAATCAAGTGGCGCCTCAGAGTGAACTTCGCTCGATGGCTCCCCAACTTCTTCCGCGGCATCAGCATCAGCGCAGAGCCTCGCTCCGAAGCGCCTATCGAAGGCTTCCGCCGCATCGCTCCGCTGCAATCCTACGCCCCGGCCGGCAAGATTATTTACTTATGAAACGCCTTATCCATATCGCCCTGCTCCTCGCGGCCGCCCTCAGCCTCACCGCCCGGGCCGACAATAGCAGCACCCTGCGCCGCGGCGCTCTGCAGCCCTCGACCGACGTGACCATCACAAGCCCGCGGCCTGCGGCCCCGCAGCAGCCCCTGATGACCGACTCCATTGCCATCTTCTTGCCCGACAGCCTCTCGTTCAAGAACTTCGACAAGACCGCCTCAAGCTCCCAAGAGAGCTTCTTCATCACCAACGGCACCCCGTGGCACCTCTCGCGCGTAGTCCTTGGCATACGTTACCTCCGCGCCGACACCGATGAGACGCTCCACGAGCGAACCGCCACTATCGACATCGACATCCCGGCTGGCGCCACCCGCCAAGCCGTCATTAAATCGTTCGACCGCCAGCACTCCTACTATTACTACCGCTCGCAGCAGCCGCGCAAGGCCGCCACGGCATTCAAAGTGGTGTTCAAAGTGCTGCGCTACGACATTATCGCCCAATAACAACCTCCCCTTATCCCTTTCCCTGATGAAACGCCCTATCCTCCTCTCCGCAATGCTAACAATACTCCTCGTGGCTTGCTCGTCGAAGCCCGGCGCCGAGGCCGCCTCAGTCGCCGAGCCTACCGACACCATCGCCGCGCCTGCCTTCAATGCCGACAGCGCCCGCGCCCTCATCGCCGAGCAATGCGCCTTCGGCCCGCGGGTGCCCGGTACCGAGGCACACCGCCGCTGCGGTGACTGGATTGAGACGCAACTGCGACGATATGCCGACACCGTCATGGTCCAAACCGCCGAGCTCACCACCTTCGACGGCACGCGCCTCCAAGCCCGCAACTTCATCGCCGAGCTTAATCCCCAAGCCGAGCAGCGCGTGCTCCTCGTGGCCCACTGGGATTGCCGTCCCTGGGCCGACAAAGACCCCGACCCGGCCAAGCGACAACAGCCCGTGATGGGCGCCAACGACGGCGCAAGCGGTGTCGCGGTAATAATCGAAGCTCTAAAGAGTATGTCGGCAATGCGTCCTAATGTGGGCATCGACGTCCTCCTCACCGACGTGGAGGACTGGGGCGAAAGCAACGACGACAGCAGCTGGGCTCTCGGCACTCAGTACTGGGCCGCGCATCAGCATCGCGACAACTACCGGCCCATCCACGCCATCCTGCTCGATATGGTGGGCGGCGAAGCTTCGGTATTTGCCCCTGAGCACTTCTCCCTGCAAGCGGCTCCCGCCACCGTCCGCCTCTTCTGGGAGCACGGCCGCCAAGTCAACCCCACTATCTTCACCCTCGAGCGAGGCACCGCCGTCACCGACGACCACGTGCCCCTCCAGCGCGCCGGCATTCGCTGCATCGACGTAATCGGCACCCGCGCCGATTCCCCCATCGACTTCCTGCCTCAGTGGCACACCACCGACGACACCCTCGACCACATCTCCACCACCACCCTCGCCGCCGTCGGCCAAGCCCTCCTCAACTTCCTCTACTCCCTCTGACCATCGCTCCCCCAACGCGACCCGCCGAGTGCCGCGCCCTATCACCACACACATAAGTGGGTGCCTATGCAACTTACTGACTTCCAGGAGCGACACTGTTAAGTGTGTTAAAAATCTCATCTGTGTGCATTTCTCGCTGAATAATTGCTAAAATTCGGAACATTTTGCTAAATTTGCACTCAAATTCAGTAATTGAGTTGAAAAAGTAATTTGTAGTTGTCAAACCTCCCTTTCCCACCGGCCCTTTGAGTGGAGACTTGAGGCTGATGGCTAAGTTTTATAAAGCTGCTAAGATGAAACTTTTACGACACTTATTTTTAGTCATTACTTCCGTCGGGTGTGCGGTAACCGCAATGGGTTCTTGCTACACCGAGGCCAACACCCTCGAAAATAAGGTGACCCATTTCGATTACTCTCAATTCTACTTCACATACGAAGAGGATGGGGTGACGAAGACTGCGTGTCTTACCGACGAGGCGCTTACTCCCGCGCACCAAATGGCGCTGCTCAAAGAGGTATATACCAACCCCAATATACCCGGAATCAAATATGCCTACGACTATAATGGCATTCAGAATCGTAAGATTGACTACAATTACTACGGCCACATGGGCGCAAGTACCGACCCTGATGGCTATTGGATGGGTAGTCCCGATGAGTTTTTCCCTGACCCTTATCTTGATGGAATGACGATGCTTATGGTAGTTGTCAAGGAGACATGGAAGCCAAGCTATCACAACAACTACACAGGAGCGGAGTATTTCGAGAACGCCATTGAGTCAATAAAACTGTGCCCCAACTTTATCCGTAACAACAACGGTACTAACCCGGGTTATCTTTTCTCAATTGATGATGTTGTGGCCAACCGCTTCTTCTTCATCTCGAAGGGCAAGCCGCGCTCATCATCGACAAAGCCTTTCTATCGCCTGTTTGAGCAGATTAGCCCGGTCAACGACTTCGATACCGAGGAATCGGTATCGTTTATTGATCAGATGCTTGCCGGCAATAAGTTTAATTGTTATCACGATTGCACTAATGTGTTAAGTCTGACAACTAAGCTCTCTAACAATAAAAGCATACCACACTGGTTCTCTATCGACACAGGCGGAGAGGCTTTCGACCTCTACAATATGAGTATCTATATCCCCGACCGACGTCATGAGGATGAGTTGGCTCCGTGCGATAAGACTGACATATTTAACAACACTTCGTATTTTAACGAGTATGGCAACTCTCAGAATCCCGGCCAAGAGCATGAGGAATTGATGCCCCACGTAGTGCTTTACCGCGCAGAATTGGAGGCAGAGGCTGTACGCTCCACCACCCGTGGCTACTATGACATTAATCTTGACTGGAGTTCGGCATTCGTAGGTTTCGACGTTCCGGAACATTACTACGTGTACCAATTTGACCCGGTGACAAAGACTCGCACCCTGCTTGCAACCATACCCACGCAGCCGACTACCTCGCGCTCTCACACCTATACTGTGCCGCAGCAGGAAGACCCGCAGACGTTCTATTACGTTATTACTGCCGCGCCGATAGTGTACGACAATAACGGCGACATTATTGTTGACGAGCACGGAATAGCTGTTAAGACCATTCAGGTTGACAGCGAAATCTGCAAGGTTACGGTTCCCGGTCTCGACCCGTTCTACGCTGAGGATGCCGATTATCGAAGCCGTTTCGACATTTTGCAACAACTCAATATCTATCAAAATTCCATCACATTGACCCCTGAAGGCACCGACGACTATGCCCGCCTCAAGAACAACCCCAACCCATTCATCCTCACCCGCACCGACGAAGCCGGCAATAAAGTGACAGTGGCGACGGTGCAGTTCAGTCCCAACACCGACTTGGGAGGTTACGACTACACAGTGAGCTACAATGGCTCGACGCAAGACTATGTGAATTTGTTTGACGACACAGTTACGCCGATAACATCAGGGCATTTCAACAACTTCGATGAGGCTACGGTCACAATCATCGACCGCTTCTCGGCATCGACCGCCAATAACGACCACTCCGGCTTATACTCTTATCTTATTGAGCAAGACAATCTTGACTTCAGCAATGTCATTAATGTAGCGGTGCAAAAGACGACGTTTACCGTCAGAGGTGTCGGGCATACAAAGGAATCGGTAGATGATGACACCTCCCACACTCTTGACCTCGGGCCCTACACTGCCGTCGATCTTCAAGCAATCAACGACCCGTTAATCTTTGTGTATGAATACGATTTGTATCACATTCGCAATAATCTTCCTGAAAAAATCGGCAAGGCAGAGAACACCCAAAACAATGGTGTTTACCGTGTGTTCGGTATGAGTACGGATAAGGCACTTAACGAAAACTGCGGGACCGTGGCTATCGGGCCGGAGGGCGGAACGATTTCAATAATTGACCGCAACGTCGGGAACAACAAGGGATTTGACTACGTACCGATAATATGTACTACTTACGACCGCTCACAGATGCTTTATAACTGGTATGGATGTAGCCGTCTCCCGGTATTGTACCCCAACGTGACGCTGACCGTGACCAAGACCGGCGGCAAGAACGACCTTATGAAATCGGCCCCTTACGAATCGGACGGCGCGACGCTCATGGCGTATCAGGCAAAGATACAAATCACCCCGACACAGCTATCGTACGAGGGCAATGAATACACCCCGTACCGATATCGCCTATGGCGCGACAACGGCACCACGCTCACCGAGCTTGAGCGAGAGACCCTCATCAACGACCTGCCCGACACCAGTGGCACGAGCATTGATGAGAGCGGCTACGAATACTCTTGGGGTAACGACCTCGAGCAGCTGCGCCGCATCTATCCCGGTAGCGGCAAGATACTCCTTACCGACCTCTTCACCGACCTTGCCATCACCTCTTCACAGAAGAAAACCGTGAAGTACATAGTGCGGCTATATACTGAGCAGACCACCCGGGCGGCGAGTCCGTCGCCGCGCCGCGCCATCTCCGATGGAGACGGAACCGACTTTTTCATCGCGCAAAACAATATATCGGTGGTATTCAGCCGCGATGTGGTGACCGGAGTGGAGAGCGTGACGAGCGAGGAGATTGAAAGCATCGTGTTCTACAACACCCTTGGCGTGGCGAGCTCCGAGCCGCACCACGGGCTCAACATCATCGTGACCCGCTACCGCGACGGCCGCACCACCACCGAGCGCCGCATCGTCCGATAAGCCCCATAACCCACGATTTCCATTAACAGCTCGATTGCTCGATTGCTCGAATTATCGATTAATCGGATAATCGAGCTTGCGATGCGCCCCGCCTGATTGCTTACAACAAAAAAAGGCAACCACCTTGCAGTGATTGCCTTTAATGATGTGACGAGGATGAGATTTGAACTCACACGCCCTAACGGGCACTACCCCCTCAAAGTAGCGCGTCTACCAATTCCGCCACCCCGTCGAGAAAAATCAGAGCGAAAAACGGGACTCGAACCCGCGACCCCGACCTTGGCAAGGTCGTGCTCTACCAACTGAGCTATTTTCGCGTTTGTCCAACCACTGCCCATCGCAGCGCCTGAAAAGTCATCATTTTGTTTCGAGCGAAAAACGGGACTCGAACCCGCGACCCCGACCTTGGCAAGGTCGTGCTCTA
>CAMHGU010000040.1 GCA_946184715.1 uncultured bacterium
GTTTCGGCCCGTAAATTTTTGTTTGCATAAGTCGCAGGCGTTTACTATCTTTGAACGTCTGTTTTTGAAACCCTCGATGTCGCAATATATGACCCGCAATCGTACGATATTAGTAAGAGCTATCGCGCTGCTGCTCATCACCGTAGCGGCGACGCTCTCGGCCAAGCAACCCACCGTCATCAGCAGGGCCAACCGCAAGGCGATGGACCGCTGGGTGAACGAGCAGCTCGACTCTATGAGCCGCCGCGAGCGCATAGCCCAGCTGATTATGCCTATGTACCTGCCCGACCGCGACGAGGGCTACGCCTCGCTCGACCTGCTGGTGGACACCTACAAGGTGGGCGGCCTGCTCATAGGTCACGGCTCGGTGAAGCAGTGTGTGGCGATGGTAAATAGGGCGCAAAGCACGGCCGATGTGCCCCTGCTGATATCGATGGATGCCGAGTGGGGCATAGGGATGCGCTGCAAAGAGGTGCCCTCGTTTCCCCACAATATGGCCATCGGGGCTATCTCCAATGAGAAGCTGATATACGAATACGGGCGCGAGGTGGCACGGCAATGCCGCGCTATGGGCGTGCACGTGAATTTCGCGCCGGTGCTCGACGTGCTCACGGCATCGCAGAGCAAAGCCATCGGCAATCGCGCCTACGGCTCCACGGCGCAGCGTGTCACGGCCTGCGGCATCGCCTTCTCCAAGGGTATGGAAGATGGCGGCGTGCTCTCCGTGGCGAAGCATTTCCCCGGGCATGGCTCCACCAAGGACGACTCCCACGCTATGCTGCCCCTCATCGACAAGTCGCGCGCCGAGCTTGAGGCCTCCGACCTCAAGCCGTTCCGCAGCTACATCAATGCCGGGCTGGGCGGTGTGCTGGTGGCGCATCTCAACGTGCCTGCCTTCGGTCGTGCCGGAACGCCCACCACCTATATCGAGGCCGTGGTGGATGGATACCTCAAGCGACACTTGGGATTTGAAGGCCTCATCTTTACCGACGCCCTCGATATGAAGGGCGCCGCTACGGCCGGCTCGCCGTGTGTGCGTGCCTTCAAGGCCGGCAACGACATCCTCTTGGCTCCGCTCAATGTCAAGTCGGAAATCGACGCTATGGAGCGTGCCATCTTCGAGGGTGAAATCACAATGGACGACCTCAACGCGCGCGTACGCCGCGTACTGCAGTATAAATATGCGCTCGGGCTTGCCTCCACACCCCATATTAATCCGCGGCAAGCGCTCGCCACTATCAACGACGAGCCGCAAGCCTCGGTACTCAATGCTCTTTGGGCGGATGCGATTACCGTGGTGAGCAACCCGGGCGCTTTACTGCCGGTCAAGAATGTGGGCAAAGACGCGGTGGCCATCGTGGACATCGCCGGCAACAGCGCCACTTTTACGACCACGGCGCGCAAGTATGGCCGCATAGCCGAGCTTTCCGACATCGACGACATCGACGACAGCAAGGCCTCGACCTTCATAGTGCCCATTACCGACGACAGCAGCGCCTCGGTGGCCGCTCTCTCGGCTGCTGCCCAGAGCAACCGACCTATTGTGGCGGTGCTCTTTATCGACCCCTACAAAGCCGCAGCTTTCGCGCGCGGCCTTAAGGCCGACAATGTGGCGATGGTGATGGCCTACGAGAATACCCCCACGGCTCAGAGCTACGCCGCGCAGACCATCTTCGGAGGCAACGCCGCGCGCGGGCATCTGCCCGTGGATATCGAAGGAGTGGCCGCGACCGGAGCCGGCGTCACCTACGAAGCCTCGCGCCTCGGCTTCGCCACGCCCGAGATGGTGGGCGTGGACAGCCACGTGTTCGCCGTGGTCGATTCGCTCGTCAACGAGGGCCTCTCCACCAAGGCGTTCCCGGGCTGCCAGGTGCTTATGGTGCGCGACGGTAAGGTGTTTCTCGACCGCTGCTACGGTGTCACCGACTACCAAATGCGCGACGCCGTCACCGATGCCACCATCTACGACCTCGCCTCGGTCACCAAAGCTATCGGCACCCTCCCGGGCGTGATGAAAGCCTACGACAATAGGCTCCTGTCGCTCGATGCGCCCATAGGGGGCTATATCCCCGAATTGACCGACACGCTCAAGCAGCGAATGACGCCCCGCCAGCTGCTATTCCACGAGTCGGGGATGCGTCCGTCGCTGAGCCTCCACGAGATAATGCTCGACCCTGCCAGCTACACCGGCCAGCTCTACAGCAAGAGTAAGGGCGGCGCCTACACCGTGCGCGACCAGGGTATGTGGGGCAACGCCTCCGCGCGGCTGCGCTCCGACATCCTCGACGACCACGAGAGCTACGAATTTGACATTCCGATAGCCCGCGGCATCTACGCCTCGGCCGCCGCGCTCGACACCGTAAGGCAGCGCATCTACGACTCGCCCGTGTATCGCGACAAGAAATACCGTTACTCGTGCCTCAACTTCTGCCTGCTGATGGACATAGAGCAGCGCCTCACCGGCACGCCCCACGACCGCTTCATGGCCACCAACTTCTTCGAGCCGCTCGGCGCCGACCACCTTACCTACAACCCGCTGCGAGCCGGTTTCGACCGCAGCGACATCGCCCCCACCGAGCTTGACAATATGCTGCGCCACCAGCAGCTCCACGGCTACACTCACGACGAGCTCGCCTGCTTCTCGGGCGGCGTGCAAGGCAATGCCGGCCTCTTCGGCAACGCCCTCGATGTGGCTAAGATGTGCCAGATGTGGCTCAATGGCGGCCAATACGGCGGCGCGCGCCTGCTCTCGCCCGCCACGGTCAAGCTCTTCACCACGGCCAAGTCGGCCACCTGCCGCCGAGGCCTCGGATTCGACAAGCCCGACGTGAAGCCCGACGACTCGCCCACCTGCCCCCAGGCCAACCTCGCCTGCTTCGGACACCTCGGCTACACCGGCACGGTGTTCTGGGTGGATCCCGTCAACGATATGATTTTCGTGTTCCTCACCAACCGCGTCAACCCCACGCGCGTCAACCCCGCCTTCACCAAGCTCGACATCCGCCCCAAGCTCTTCGGCGCCTTCTACGACAACCTCCTCGACTGATATCACCCATAGCCGACATAGTCTCTATAGTCGCTATAAAATTCTATTGTATCTATAATTGCGGCTGTTGTTTTTTACGGCAAGGGCTGTGTATGTGGCGGGAAATTAGTAAATTTGTGGTCGGAATATTCAATCATGTAATGATTTACTTATTATGAAAGCTACTGATGTAATTAACGACTTGCGACGTCGCTTCCCCAATGAGCCGGAGTATCTCCAGGCGGTGGAAGAGGTGCTCAACACCATAGAGGACGCCTACAACGAGCATCCCGAATTTGAGCGCTACAACCTCATAGAGCGCTTGTGTATCCCCGACCGCATCATCTCGTTCCGCGTGTCGTGGGTTGACGACAAGGGCAAGGTGCAGAACAATATGGGTTATCGCATCCAGCACAACAACGCTATCGGCCCCTACAAGGGTGGTGTGCGCTTCCACGCTTCGGTCAACCAGTCGATACTGAAGTTCCTCGCCTTCGAGCAGACCTTCAAAAACTCGCTCACCACGCTCGCTATGGGCGGTGCTAAGGGCGGTTCCGACTTCAACCCCAAAGGGAAGAGCGATATGGAGATAATGCGTTTCTGCCAGGCGTTTATCGCCGAGCTTTGGCGCAACATAGGCCCCGACACCGACGTGCCGGCCGGCGACATCGGCGTCGGCGGTCGCGAGGTGGGGTATATGTACGGTATGTACAAGAAGATGGCTCGCGAGAACACCGGCACCTTCACCGGCAAGGGAATGGAATTTGGCGGCTCGCTCATTCGCCCCGAGGCCACCGGCTACGGCAACGTGTACTTCCTGCTCAATATGCTCGCCACCCGCGGCATCGACATCAAGGACAAGCGCGTGGCCATCTCCGGCTCGGGCAATGTGGCCACCTACACGGCCGACAAGCTGATACAGCTCGGCGCCAAGGTGGTGTCGATGAGCGACAGCGACGGCACAATCTACGTGCCCGACGGCCTGACGCGCGAGCAGATGGACTATATCTTCCAGCTCAAGAACGTGTACCGCGGCCGTATCCGCGAGTTCGCCGAGGAGTATGGCTGCGAGTACTTCGAGGGCGAGCGCCCCTGGCAGCGCGTGAAGTGCGACATCGCGATGCCTTCGGCCACCCAGAACGAGCTTGACGGTGACGATGCCCGCGCGCTCCTCAAGCAGGGCGTCATCGCAGTGTCGGAAGGCGCCAATATGCCCTCCACGCCCGATGCCGTGCGTGAGTTTATCAACGCCCGCATCCTCTACGCTCCGGGCAAGGCGGCCAATGCCGGCGGTGTGTCGGTGTCGGGCCTTGAGATGGCGCAGAACTCGCAGAAGCTCGTGTGGACTGCCGAAGAGGTCGATGCAAAGCTCCGCCAGATTATGGCCAATATCCACGAGCAGTGCCAGAAGTACGGTAAGGAAGCCGACGGCTACACCAACTACGTGCGCGGCGCCAATGTGGCCGGCTTTATGAAGGTGGCCAAGGCGATGATGGCCCAGGGTATCCTCTAAGCCATTGCTCTATAACACAGCGCGCTCCCCGAGGCCGATGGGCCGTGGGGAGCGCCGCTATTATAGGGTGACGGGAATCAGTAGTCGCCGAAGAAGTAGGTGAGCTGGAGCTTCCAGGCGCGGTTGCGCGCACTGTAGTCGTCGAGCAGCTTGGTGCGCACGGCGTAGCTGATGCCCCAATCGTAGATGAAAGCCACTTGCCAGTGGTCGTAGAGGCGTGCGCCGAGCCCGAACTGCAACGAGAAGGTGAGGCCCGGGGTCTCGAATACCTCCTTGAGGTTGTTGCCTACATTAATGCAGAACTGCGGACCCGCAAACACGAACGGCGCTACCTTATGCTCGAACCCTTCAAGCTTCTGATACATATAGCGGAGATGGATGGGAATGTTGAGGGTGTGGAGGTATAGGCGCTCCTTGCCGTAGCCTTGCGAGGTCCATACCTTGAGGTCGGTCATATCGACGTTGGCTCCGCGCATGTCGTAGAGCAGCGCGCCTTCGAGGCCGAAGCCTATGCCGGCTATGTTGAACTCGCCCTTGAGGCCGGCGGTGACACCGCCTGTGCCGCTCACTTCGATAAGGCTTTGATTGAAATGCAGGTTGGTGTAGGCACCGCCCACGGTGACACCCCATCGCGCGCTCTGCGCCATAGCCGTTGCCGCAATGGCGGCCGCGCATAATATAATAAGGTATATACGTTTCATATCGTCATACGATTGTTTTCCGACTGCAAAGCTACATTAATTTGTTGAGATAAGCAAGCGAGGAGGCGACGCCGATGCTCAGTAATCAGGCACGCGGCAGGGGTAATCAGGCTTGCGGCAGGGTAGAGGGCGACGCTTGGGGCCGATAAAAACTCAAAAGCGACAACTTCCGAGGGAAGATGTCGCTTTCTATGGTTCTCTGGTGGTATATTTTTTAAGGTAAAAAAGATTGTTTTGGTTTCGCAGGCAAATTTCACTAAAAAACCGTCACGCACCAAAATATTTTATATGTTATAAAGCAGACTTTTTGAAAAGGTTTTAGGTAGTGCCTCTTAGTATTGGGCTGAAAGGCAGTCAGATGGGGCTTAGGCGGCGATATTTGGCAACCGTTAAGAATAGTTAAATCGGCCAATTTCCATTTTGCCATCGGCATATCGAGCGTACGAACATAAGCCTATCCAGTCGCCGAGCAGGGCGAAGCGGCCGGGCGCATTGGGCAGAGGCTCGAGGGTGAGGGCGTGCAGGTGGCCGAAGATGAAGTAGTCGATAGGGCGGCCGGAGGGGTCGCGGTAGGCGTCGGCGAAGTCGATGAGTTTCTGTTTGTGCTCGCCTATGCGCGCGGCGAGGCGCTCTTTAAGGCGCTCGGCCTCGCGCTTGTGGTTGTTGCGGCTGCCGAACGAAAGGCCGGTGGCGAGCGGCACTGTCCAGCGTGGGTGGACGGCGCCGTAGAGCAGCTGGGCAAGGCGGTTGCGGAACAAAGCGCGGATGAAGCGCATCGCGGGCTTCACCTTGCCGGTGCCGTCGCCGTGGTCGATGTAGAAACGCGCGCCGTCGATGTCGGTGACGATAGGCCCGTCGTGGAGCTTGATGCCAAGCTCTTTCTCGAAGTAGCCGAAAAGCCACACGTCGTGGTTGCCGGCGAGCCAGGTAATCTCTACGCCGTCGTCGGCCATCTGGGCGAGCTTGCCGAAGAAGCGCACGTGTCCTTTAGGCACCACGTAGCGGTATTCGTACCAGTAGTCGAGCACATCGCCCACGAGGTAGAGGCGCTTGCAGTCGGGCCTGATGCTCTCGAGCCACGCCACCACGCGACGCTCGTAGTAGTGGCTGCCCTCCATAAAGCGGGCGCCCAAGTGAAGGTCGGAGATGAAGTAGGTGGCGTTGCGGCTCATAGCGGGGTCGTTTAGAGGAAGCCGAGCTCAAGCTTGGCCTCTTCGCTCATCATATCCTGGTTCCATTCCGGCTCGAACACCAGATTAAGCTCGGCGGCTTTCACCCCCTCGATGCTCTCCACCTTCTGGCGTATATCCTCCATTATGAAGTCGGCGGCCGGGCAGTTGGGCGCCGTCATAGTCAGGTCGATGCTTACGATGCCGTCGTCGCTCACCTCAATGCGGTAGATAAGGCCAAGGCTATACACATCGACCGGGATTTCCGGGTCGTAAACGGTGCGGAGCATCTGCACCACTTTCTCTTCTATGTCGAGCTCTTTATTGTCCATACTGATGACAAAGATAGGCGATTTTCGGCAAAAGCAGCGATTTTAACACGGGAAATTTGCCTAAGAGCGATTAAAATTCTACTTTTGCCGAGTGAAACAAGGATTACTAACCTCAAAAAGTAATATGACAATGAAGAAAATTCTTACACTTGTAGCGGTGGTTCTTCTCACCGTAACCTCAGCATCGGCAGAGCTGAAATTCGGTCCGCGCATCGGTCTGGCCGTTAACAACCTGAAATTCAACAGCGACATTGCCTCCACAAGCAATCGCGCCGGTTTCACCGCCGGTGTGCAGCTCGAGTATATGTTGCCCATCACCAACCTCGGCATCGACGCATCGCTGATGTTCGTTCGCCGCAGCAACGACATCGTCGCTACCGGAACAGCTATAATCGACGAAGGAGGCGTAGAGCAAGAGGAACCCATAGTAATCACCGAGAAGAAGGGTCGCAACTACATTGAAATCCCTGTCAACGTGAAGTACAAGATTGGCATTCCCGCCGTGGGCAAATTCTTCGCGCCCTATATCTTCACGGGTCCGAGCTTCGCCTTCAACCTCAACAAGAAAGACGCTACTGAGGCGTTCACCAACAAGACCTTCGACGTGGCTTGGAACTTCGGTCTCGGCATCGAGCTGTTCACCCACCTGCAGGTTAGCGCCAGCTACGGCCTCGGTCTGAGCAAGTCGATTACCAAGGCAGCCGGCATCGGTGGCGCCGAAGTTTACGGTAAGGACCGCTTCTGGACTATCACAGCAGCCTATCTGTTCTGATAAGGCCACGATAGCCTAAAAGGATTTACGGCACTGTCGCTCGCAGAGCGGCGGTGCCGTTCTCTTTGCAGGGTGGGGCAATCGCTTTGCTCCGCCTTGCTGTGGAATCTCTACTGACTTGTAGGACTAATGGACTTGGTTGCGCAGCGGCACAGGTGGGCTTATCGTGCAGGATACTCGGCGGAAGCGGCTTAGGCTGGATCTACGTCGTAGTAGAGGATTGTGGACTTGGCACGGCTGTCGAGCTGCAGCAGCTGCTCGTAGCATTGGCGCAGGATATTCTTTACCTTGCGCATCGAGGCGGCGTTTTCCATCTTGAGGACAATCTGGCGGATGTGGAGCTGCTGTATCCGCGCCACGAGCGGGGCCTCGGGTCCCATAACCCGCTGGCCGAACACCTGGTGGAGCAGATTGCTGTAGCGCACCGACACCTCGGTCACGGCCGTGTCGTCGCGGTGCTTGAGGTAGATGTTGATGATTTTGGTGAACGGCGGGTAGCCGTAGCGGCGGCGCTCGTCGAGCTCGGCATCGAAGTAGGCCCGATAGTCGTGGCGCTTGACGAAGTCGAATACCGGGTGGGTGGGCGATGAGGTTTGTATTACCACCCGTCCCTGCTTCCCTTTGCGTCCGGCGCGTCCGGCCACCTGCTCCAGCTGGTTGAAGGAGCGCTCCACGGCGCGGAAGTCGGGGAAGTGGAGCAGCGTGTCGGCGTTGAGCACCCCCACAATCTGCACGCCGCCGAAGTCGAGCCCTTTGGTGACCATCTGCGTGCCTACGAGGATCTGCGCCTTGCCCGAGGAGAAGTCGTCGATGATGCGGTCGTAGCTGTTCTTATTGCGGGTGGTGTCGAGATCCATACGCAGCGTGGTGGCGTCGGGCAGCAGCGCTTCGATGTCGTCCTCGATGCGCTCGGTGCCGTAGCCCACGATGCGGAGCGAGGCCTGCCCGCAGGCCGGGCACAGCTTGGGCGGCATTATGGTGTGGCCGCAATAGTGGCAAGTGAGGGTGTCGGTATATTTGTGGTAGGTGAGCGACACGTCGCAGTTGGGGCACTTGGGAATCCAGCCGCATTGTGAGCACTCGATGCGCGGGGCGTAGCCGCGTCGGTTTTGGAAGAGGATAATCTGCTTGCCGTCGGCCAGGGCCTTGCGGCAGTAGGCGGTGAGCGTGTCGCTCATCAGGCCGTTCATCTCTTTGCGCTTACGCGCCTCCTTGATGTCGATAATCTCCACTTCGGGCATCTCGATGCCTTCGAATCGCTCGGTGAGTTCCACAAGGCCATATTTGCCCGTGAGTGCGTTGTGAAAGCTCTCGATGCTCGGGGTGGCCGAGCCGAGGAGCGTCTTGGCGCCGTGCATTTGGGCGAGCATAATGCCCACGCTGCGAGCGTTGTAGCGCGGGGCGGGGTCGAACTGCTTGAAGCTCGAGTCGTGCTCTTCGTCGATGATTACCAGGCCGAGGTTGCCGAATGGCAGGAACACCGAAGAGCGCACGCCGAGCACCACCATCGGCTCGTCGCTTCGCAGCAGGCGCCGCCATATATCGACGCGCTCGTTGTCGCTGAATCGCGAGTGATATATAAGTAAGGTGTCGCCGAGCACCCGTTGCAGCCGTTGGGTGAGCTGTGTGGTGAGGGCAATCTCCGGCACGAGGTAGAGCACCTGCTTGCGGTGGCGGAGCATCTCCACGATGAGGTTGATGTAGATCTCGGTCTTGCCGCTACCGGTGACACCACGCAGCAGCGTCACGGGCTTGGCCTTCATCGAGTCGTAGATTTCCCAGAGGGCGCGTTGCTGAATGTCGGTAAGCTTGGGCGGGTCGCTGACGAGGCGCGACGTGGCGGCGAAGCGGTTCATCTCTTTGCGATACACGCGCATTATCCCTTTCTGCTGGAGCGCGGTGAGGGTGGCCGCTGAGAGCGCGGTGCGCTCTATCAGCTCCTTCTTGGTCACCTCGAGCAGCTCGCCTTGGCGCAACCAATGCGACAGCTCTAAGAAGGTGAGCAGCATCTGCTCCTGCTTGCGCGCTATGCGCACCCGGTCGAAGTAGTCGTGGAGCGAGGCCTCGTCGGTGCGGTCGCAGCATAGGGTCACATAGGTCTCGGTCTTGGGGCGGTAGCTGTTGACCACGTTTTCCGACACGAAGATGGCATCGTCTTCGAGCAGCCGCATCACGATGGCCTCCACGCTGGCGAAGCCCGTGAGTCGCTGCAGCTCGCCCACCTTCATCCGGCCACGGGTGGCCAGGGTGTCGAGCGCTATGAGTTCGCGCTCGCGGAGCTTGGTCTCGGCGGTGACCTCATAGTCGGGGTTGGCCTGCACGTAGGTCTCACTCTCCACCTTCAAGCCTGCCGGCACCGCGGCCTTGAACACCTCGCCGGGGGTGCAGAGGTAGTACTCGGCAATCCACTGCCAGAGCTGCAGCTGAGGGCGCCGCACGATGGGGTAGGGGTCGAGAATGTCGAGCAGCTCTTTCACCTCGAAGTCGGACGGCTTTGTGTCGTGAAACGCGACGACGATGCCCGTGTAGCACTTCTTGCGGCCGAATTGCACGAGTACGCGGCTGCCTATGCGCAGCTGCTCGCTCATCGCCTCGGGTATGCGATAAGTGAAGCTTCCGTAGATGGGTAATGGCAGTAGTACTTCAGCGTAGCGCGACATCGTCACTCATTATTTAGTTGCAAAATTACGAAATAATCACTAATTTTGCGGGCAAACTAACCATAAAGTACTAATTAACGTTTATGAAAAAAACTTTTATCGCAGTGTTGATGGCAGTTGCCGCGATGGCAGCTTCAGCTCATCCCAAGTTTACCCCATCGACAGCCAGCTTCCTCGACGCAATGCAAGCCGACCCCGATGCACAGCGCACGGTTCTGCTTCGCAACACGGCTCGTCCCTCCCACCACCGCCTCATTAAGAGCGTAGGCGGGGTGCAATATGTAGATATGTTTGTAGAGCTCAACGACGAAGCTGCCATAGCCGATATAGAGCAGCTCGGCGGCTTCGTGGGCACTCGCCTCGGCAATCTGGCTACGGTGACTTTGCCCGTTGACCAGATCGAAAACCTCGCCGACTACGCGAGCATCAAGAAGATAAGCGTAGCCCGCCTGCTTCGCCTGAAGAACGACAAGGCCCGCGCCGCCATAGGTCAGGACAACATCCACGATGGCAAGGTGAGCAAGACGGTCTTCACCGGCAAGGGCGTAATCTACGGATTCTGCGACAGCGGTGTTGACTTCAAGCACCTCGCGTTCCAGGACGAGGACGGCAACCACCGCTTCGCCTACGCCTATCTGCCCTCGGCCACCAGCGGCGGCTCGCAGCCCACAGGCACCGTTTACGACGAAGATGGCAATGTGGAAGAAGGCGGGCAGCTCCCCGGCCGCGAATACACCCGCGCGCAGGTGAATAATCTTACCTCTGATTATAAATATGAGTCGCACGGCTCCCACACCACAGGTATCGGCGCCGGCAGCTACAAGGATAATGACTACTACGGTATGGCCCCCGATGCCGACATCATCGCGTGCGCCAGCGAAGACCTCAGCGACGTGACTATCGTCAACGGTGTGGCTTACGTATTCGACAAGGCCGAAGAGCTCGGCCAGCCCGCAGTGGTCAACCTCTCGCTCGGCATCAACACCGGGCCGCACGACGGCACCGGCTATGTGGCATATTTCCTCAACGAGCTGGCCAAGGAAGGCCGCCTCGTGGTGGTAGCCTCCGGTAATGAGGGCGATCTCGACCTGCACATCGGCAAGACTTTCACTTCCGACACCGATGAGCTCAAGTCGTTCTTCTGCCAAGACGACAGCTACACCAACCTCAAAAGCGCTTACACGGGCTACACCAACGACTTCGACGTGTGGGGCCGTAAAGAAGGCGTTCCTTTTACCGTGAAGCTCGTGATTTACGACCGCACCTCCAAAGAGATTGTTCAGACCCTCGGCGAGCTCGACCCCAGCGTTGACAACCAATTGGTAATCTCCAACAATACCTATCTGAACGGACGCATCACCCTCTACGGTAATGAGCAATTGGGCAAATACGAAGTGTACGGTGCCATAGGCGCCGACCTCCGCACCTCCACCCATCGCCTCGGCATTATCGTCACCAGCTCTAAGGGCAACACCGTAGATGTCTGGACCGATGCTTACGGCCTTGAGTTTGAGAACGACAGCCAGACCGGTTGGGTTGACGGCACATCGAGTATGTCAATCAACGATTTCGCCATAGGTGACAGAGTAATCAGTGTAGGTGCCTATAACTCCCGCACCACAGCGCCCCGCGCCACCGGCGGTACCATCAACTACTCATATTACGGCACCGTGGGCCGCCTTGCCGACTTCTCGAGCTACGGTCCCGATGCCAACGGCGTGAATCGCCCCGACATCGTGGCTCCCGGTATGTTCCTCGTGTCGGCCCTCAACGGCTACGACACCAATTACGGCAATAGCGGCAGCTACCGCACCGACGTGGCAGTCACCGTCAGTGAGAATAGCCACAATCACCGCTGGGGTGCTATGATGGGCACCTCAATGGCCTGCCCCGTGGTAGCCGGCGTGCTCGCCACCTGGCTTGAGCCGCTCCCCGACCTCTCGCCCGAAGAGGTGAAAGAGGCCTTTGCCAACACCGCCATCAAGGACGCCTACGTGAAAGACGCCACCAAGTGGGGCGACAACGGCAAGCTCAGCGCCGATGAGGGCCTCCGCTACCTGATGCGCAAGTCGTCGATTCCCGGCGCTGTCAATAGCAAGCGTGATATAATGATTCAGAGCCGTGGCCGCGGCGTGGTATCGGTGATGATCCCCGACCTCGCCGGCACTGCCACCGTGGAGGTGTACAACCTCGCCGGCAGCCGCGTGGCCTCTTTCGCCCGCACCGATATGTCGTTCGACCTCGACCTCGCCGATGCCCTCCAAGCCGGTATCTACGTGCTCCAGGTGAAGGCCGGCAACAAGCACGCTTCGCATCGCATAATAATAAAATAAGAGTAGTATTTAGGTAAAACACTCTTAAGAGGCGGGCGGCTACCCCAAGCTGCTCGCCTCGCTATTTCGCGCAATGCGAGGCGAGAAATGTGCCGAGTGTGCGAATTTTTTGCTAACTTCGCAAGCTAAAACGTTATAAGGATGTACGACTATATCAAAGGAACGGTAGCCGAGCTCACCCCCACCTACGCGGTAATCGACGCGGGCGGTCTCGGCTTTATGCTCAATATATCACTCAA
>CAMHGU010000041.1 GCA_946184715.1 uncultured bacterium
GCCGGTACAGCTGTTGAAGGCTCTGCCGCCGATTGATGTGACCGACGGGGGGATTGTGACGGTCGTCAGCCCACTACACATACTGAAAGCACTCTCTCCGATTGTTGCTACCGATGTGCCGATAGTGGCGCTGCTCGCGCTTGTGCAGTAGTAAAACGCGTAATTGCCTATTGAGGTCACGGAGTTGGGGATGGTGATGCTCGTCAGCCCGCTGCTGGTGAAAGCATACTCTCCGATTGTCGCTACCGACGAGCCGATGGTGGCACTCTTCAGGTTCTCGCATTGAGAGAATGCGTAATTCCCTATCGTGGTGACGGAATTAGGAATGGTGACGCTTGCCAAGCCTTTCAAAGCATAACACAAGTAGGAAGGAATGCGCTTCACTTGGCTGCCGAACGCGAATTTGGTAATCGATGACATATTGCCGAAAGGCCCGTAGGAGGACTGGTCGGCGCAGTTCGCGGCGTTCCAATTCACCGTGGCCATCCCGGTGCAGCCGCCGAAGGCACTTGTCCCTACCGAGGTGACGCCGGTGCCTACGGTCACGGTTGTCAGTCCCGTCAAGCCGTAACAGATATAGGCAGGGATATGCTCCACCGTGTTGCCGAAATTGAAGGTGGTGATGCCTGTCAGGTTGTAGAAGGGCCCGTCGGAATTTGATGAAAGGTCGGCGCAGTTTTTGGCGTTCCAGTTTACTGTTTTCAGATTGGTACATCCCGAGAATGGGTGGTAGCCTATCGACTCTGCGGCGGCGGGTATTGTTATTGCCGTCAGACCGCTGCAGTTTATGAAACAATAGTCTCCGATTGATTTTAGCGAGCTGCCGAGTGTGACGCTTGTAAGCCCGGTGCAATCTTGAAATGCGCCGTAGCCCAACTCGGTCACAGAGTTGCCGGGGGCGACACTCGTCAGTGCCAAGCAATGACAAAAAGCCGAAGTCCCGATTTTTTGTACGGAGTTGGCGAAGCTGACACTGCCCAACTGCCGGCAACTGTCGAAGGCGCAAATGCCTATAGTTTTTACCGAACTGCCGATAGTCGCGCTTTTCAGCGCGATGCAGTTGTAGAAGGCGTAATCTTTGATTTCTGTTATTGAAGAGGGAACGGTCAGCGCTGTAATTTTTGTTCCGTTGAGATAGAGGTTGCCGGCAGCTGAAAGAGGATTAGATGTGGGGCCGGGGAAACTGATTTTACACCACGCGGCGAGGTCGGTGATATCTACCCATGCCAGATTTGTACAACCATCGAAAGCGTGATGCCCCACCTCGGTAACCGTTTTTGGTATGGTGACGCTCTTAATCCCCGTGGCTCCATAGCATAAATAGTCGGGAATGCGCGTCACTGTGGAGCCAAATTCAAGCGTTACACTGCCGCTCATAGCATTGAGCGGAGTGTTGTTATATGTGCAGTCGGGATAATTTTTCGCGTTCCATTTCACCGAAGTCAATGCTGTGCAAGTGGAGAATGAACGGTATCCCATAGATGTGACACCGGTACCTATCGTGATGCTTTTCAAAGCGGTGCAGTCAAGGAATGTTGACCCTTTAATAGTGGTGACGGAGTTGGGAATGGTGAGACTTGTAAGGCTGGTGCAGTCGCAGAAAACATAGGCACCAATGGTTGTCAACGAGCTACCGAGAGTGATACTTGTCATTCCGGTGCAGCTGTCGAAGGCTCTGTCGCCGATTGTCGTGACAGTGTTGGGGACGGTAACGCTTGTTATGCCGCTACACTTCCTGAAAGTCCAACTGTCGATGGCTGTGACTGTATAAGAAGTGCCATTATTAGTCACTTTGGACGGTATCGATACTGCTCCGCTTAGGCTCGTGTAGCCTTCATTGCTATTTTCGTGAGTGACGGTCACGGTCTTCCCGTCGCTATTCTTGTTGTAGCACAGGTTGCCCACTTTGAAGTCGTAGGCCGACGCGGCTAAGACCGACGTTATAGCAATTAGCGCAAGTGTAATTTTGGTTCGCATAATAATGGGAGGTATATATATAATTAAGGTATATCGTCACAAAAGTAACGATAACCGACGAGATTCGCAACAGTTAGCGCGAAAATCGTCGGTTCGGTTATATCATTTGAGTTTCGCCGTCAATCGAAGACGCCTTCCATTGATTGCTCCTGGGTGTCATCGACCACGTAGTCGTCGTAGAATTCGCTCTTGCAGGGATTGAAGTTCTCGGGGAACTGGAACTTGACATCTTGCTTGTAGGGCAAGGACTTGTCGGCGTACACCTTATTCATATATAGGCCGTAGATGGGCAGTGCCATACGCGCGCCCTGGCCATAGGCCATAGTGTTAAAGTGAATGTAGCGCTCTTCGCCGCCTACCCACACGCCCGACACCAGCTGCGGGGTGAATCCCATAAACCAGCCGTCGGAGTTGGAGTTGGTGGTACCGGTTTTGCCGCCCATCTCAGCGGTGATGTTGTAAGGCGCGCCGCGGAGGCTTGCGCCGGTACCGCTCTGCACCACATTGAGCAGTATTGACACGATTTTGTAATAGGCTTCCTCGCTGATTACCTCAGTGTGGACTGGTGAGAACTCCGAGATTACGTTACCGGCGTTGTCGCATATACGGGTTACGAAGATGGGGTCGACGCGCATGCCTTTATTGGCGAAAGCTGTGTAGGCGCCTACCATCTCGCGCACCGACACGTCGCAGGGGCCGAGGCAAAGCGACATCACGGCGTCGAGGTGGTTGGTGATGCCGAAGTTGTGCATGGTGCGCACGAGCACGGCGGGCGAGAGCTTCTCCATAAGGCGGGCCGAAATCCAGTTGTTGGAGTGGGTGAGCGCCCATCGGAGGTCGACCATCTGTCCTACGGCCGCCGAGCCGGAGTTGCGTGGCGACCAGGCGTGGCCGGCTTCGTCGATGATGGTGGGCTGCGCGTTGAGGAAGCGGTCGCAGGGGGTGTAGCCCTCTTCCATAGCGTAGGTGTAGAGGAACGGTTTCACGGTAGAACCTATCTGGCGGCGTCCTTGCGACACCATATCGTACTGGAAGAAGCGGAAGTCGGGGCCGCCCACATAGGCCTTGATGTAGCCCGTGACGGGATCCATCGACATAAAGCCGGTGCGGAGAAACATCTTGTGGTAGCGTATGGAGTCGCGCGGGGTCATCGTGGTATCGACAGGACCGTCCCACGAGAACACCGTCATATCGATAGGCGTGTCGAAGAATTTCTGAATCTCAGCCTCGCTGTATCCTGCCTGCTTGAGGGTGCGATAGCGCTCGCTCTGCTTGAGGGCGCGGTCGAGGAGGCCTTTGGCGGTGGCGTTGCCGAGCTCTTCGCGATTGGTGGTGTAGGGGCCGTTGGGCGAGCCTTTCTTCTCGCGGAAGAAGGCCGGTTGCAGATGCCCGCCGAGGTGCTTCTTGACGGCCTCTTCGGCATAGGTCTGCATTCGCGAGTCGATGGTGGTGTAGATTTTCAGGCCATCGGTGTAGATGTTGTACTTCGAGCCGTCGGGCTTGCGGTTCTTCTCGGCCCAGCCGTAGAGCGGGTTGACTTCCCAGGCTATAGAGTCGTCGACGTAGCTCTGGCGGTCCCAGGAGGGGTAGTCGCTGAGCACCGGCTTCTTGGCCGACATCATCAGTCGCAGCTCCTCGCGGAAGTAGGGCGCCATGCCGTTCTTGTGATCCACGCGGTGGAAGTCGAGCGTCAGCGGCTCTTGCTGCAAGCGGTTGCACTCTTCGGGCGAGAGCTTACCGGCTTTGCACATCTGGTCGAGCACCACGTTGCGGCGCTGGCGGGTGCGCTCGTTGTGGCGCACGGGATTGTAATATGACGGGTTCTTGACCATACCCACCAGCGTGGCCGACTCGAGAATGTCGAGATCCTCCGGGTCTTTGTTGAAATATACCCTTGCTGCCGACTTGATACCCACGGCATTATTGAGGAAGTCGAACTGGTTGAGGTACATCTTGATAATCTCGTCCTTGGTGTAGTAGCGCTCGAGCTTTACGGCGATGGCCCACTCCACGGGTTTCTGCAGCAGTCGCTGCAGGGTGTTCTGGGCCACATCGGAGTAGAGCAGCTTGGCGAGCTGCTGGGTGATGGTGGAGCCGCCGCCGGCATTCTTCTGGCCCATAATGCCACGCTTAATGACTGCGCGCGACACGGCGCGGAGGTCGATGCCCGAGTGCTGCTCGTAGCGCGCGTCCTCGGTGGCGATGAGGGCATCGACCACGTGCTGCGAGATGTTCTCAAAATCCACATACACTCGGTTGGCCTTGCTCTGATAGAAGCGCCCTATCTCCACGCCATCGTCGGAGTAGATTACCGAGGCAAACTTGTCGGTGGGGTTCTTGAGCTGCTCAATGGGCGGCATATAGCCTATGATACCATTGTACATCAATATGAAACCGATAACGATGACGGCGATGATGATGCCGAATGTGGTCCACATCAGTCGCACTATATGACGGTAATCTTTCATTGCTTAGAGCTGGTTATAGAGATTGAAAAGCTTATGTGCAAATATAATAGTTATTGTTGAGATATTGACAATCCTACGTCGGAAATTCCGTAAAGAATAGAGTCGTTGATGCCGTTCCACATCACAACACGCCTGATAGCCTGAGGGTTGACCGGCGCTGACAGAGATGCCGACGCCTCATATACGGAGCCGAATCCACGGGAGCGCCACTGGCCGTTCTCGTCGGCGAGGACGATGTTGAGGCGGTGGCGTGTGGCTCTAAAGGCGGTGTCGATGACATCGACCCAGAGAGTGATGTCGCGATGAGGATAGAAGTTGTCGTGCCTTACAACGACGGTGAGCTGCGCGCACTGCGTCAGGCTATCGCGGCAGCTGATGTCGAAGGTGATGGGCTGTGCCGGCCTCCACTGCGATTGCGGTATCGAGCGGAAATCGGTATATAGGTAGCTTGCACTGTCGCGGCACGAAACAGCCATCGACAGTGCAAACAATGCTGATATGACCCAGGCCATCGGCTTCATCGTCAATCGTTGCTCTTGGGCTCTTTGGGCTTGGCGGGCACGGGCTGGCGCTTGCTTTTGTTCTTGGGCTGGCCGTTGCCTTTGCCGCCTTTGTTGTTCTGTGGTTGCTGTTTGGGCTGGCCTTCGTGAGGTGGCTGATTGCCTTTGTTCTTGCCTTTGCCCTTGCCTTTGCGTTTCACCTTGTCGAAGCGGGTGAGGTTGTTCTCGTCGATGATGTCGCCGTACATTTTCTTGGCCGGCTCGGGCTTGTGGCCGTCGCCGAGCAGGGTGTCGGGCTTGATGCCGTTGCGGTTGAGCTCGATAATCTCTTTGACGCGGTCGGCCGAGATTGTGACGGTGTTGGCCGCCATCGACTTATCGGTGGAGTAGGTCATCTCGCGCTTGAAGATGTCGGTCTTGAAGTGGTAGTAGGTGTTGTCCTTGGTGTAGAGATGCACGTCGCGCCTGGGCAGGTGCTTGGTGATCTCGGCGTAGGCATCCACTTCAAAGTTGAGGCAGCACTTGAGCTTTGCACACTGCCCGGCGAGCTTCTGCGGGTTGGGGGAAATGTCCTGGAAGCGCGCGGCTTGCGTGGAGACCGACACGAAATTTGACATCCAGGAGGCGCAGCAAAGCGCGCGGCCGCAGGGACCGATGCCGCCTATGCGTCCGGCCTCTTGCCGGGCACCTATCTGCTTCATCTCCACGCGGATATGGAAGGTCTCGGCCAGCACCTTGATGAGCTGGCGGAAATCGACGCGCCCGTCGGCAATATAGTAGAAGATGGCTTTGCTGCCGTCGCCTTGATACTCCACGTCGCCTATCTTCATATTGAGGTGAAGCTCCTCGGCGATTTTGCGGGAGCGCACCATAGTGTCGTATTCGCGGCCCTGTGCCTCGCGCCAGCGCTCGATGTCGGCGGGCTTGGCGTGGCGGAACACACGCAGGAACTCGGTGTCGCGCTTGAGGTTGGCTTTCTTCATCTGCAAAGCAACGAGGCGTCCGGTCATGCTCACGCGGCCTATGTCGTGCCCCGGCGACGCTTCGACGGCCACGAGGTCGCCGGTGTGGAGCGTCAGGTTGTTGGTGTTGCGGTAGAATCCGCGCCGGGTGTTCTTGAATGTCACCTCCACCATCTCGTTGCTGTTCATCCCGCCGGGGATGTCGTCGAGCCAGTTGTAGGCGTGCAGATTGGAGCGTGCCGCACACTCTGTGCAGTCGCCGCCACACCCGTGGCAGGCCTCGGCCTGCGCATCGGGCGGCACGGTGGGTTTGTTGGTGGTTTCGTCCATAGCGGTAAGCTGTGTTTACTTGGCGAAACTTACCGAACGTGTCTCGCGGATTACGGTGATGCGCACCTGGCCGGGATAGGTCATCTCGTCCTGTATCTTGCGGGCTATCTCGCCTGAGAGCCGCTCGGTGGCGGCATCGTCGATCTTGTCGGCGCCCACGATTACGCGGAGCTCGCGTCCGGCTTGGATGGCGTAGGTCTTAATGACACCGGGATAGGAGAGGGCGAGCTGCTCGAGGTCGTGGAGGCGCTTGATGTAGGCCTCGACCACTTCGCGGCGGGCACCCGGGCGAGCGCCGGAGATGGCGTCGCACACTTGCACTATCGGGGCGATGAGGCTCTCGGGTTCCACTTCGTCGTGGTGCGAGCCGATGGCGTTGCAGATGTCGGGCTTCTCTTTGTACTTCTCGGCCAGACGCATACCGAGGATAGCGTGGGGCAGTTCAGGCTCGTCGTCGGGCACCTTGCCTATGTCGTGGAGCAGGCCGGCGCGGCGTGCCTTCTTGGGGTTGAGGCCCAGCTCCGAGGCCATCACGGCGCAGAGATTGGCTGTCTCGCGGGAGTGCTGCAGCAGGTTCTGGCCGTAGCTGGAGCGGTATTTCATCTTACCTACGAGGCGGATAAGCTCGGGGTGGAGGCCGTGGATACCGAGGTCGATGGCGGTGCGCTTACCGGTCTCGATAATCTCCTCTTCCACTTGCTTGCGCACCTTGGCCACCACCTCCTCGATGCGAGCGGGGTGGATGCGGCCGTCGGCCACGAGCTGGTGAAGCGCGAGGCGTGCTATCTCGCGGCGCACGGGGTCGAAGCCCGAGAGCACGATGGCCTCGGGGGTGTCGTCGACGATGATTTCCACGCCCGTGGCGGCTTCGAGAGCGCGGATGTTGCGCCCTTCGCGGCCTATGATGCGCCCTTTGATTTCGTCGTTCTCGATGTGGAACACTGTCACAGCGTTCTCTACAGCCGTCTCAGTGGCTACACGCTGTATCGACTGCACGATGATGCGCTTGGCCTCTTTGTTGGCCGTGAGCTTGGCATCGTCCATAATGTCGTTGATATAGGCAGCCGCGGCGGTCTTGGCCTCGTCTTTGAGCGATTCTATAAGCTTCTCTTTAGCTTCTTCGGCCGAGAGGCCCGAGATGTGCTCGAGGGTGTCCTGTGCCTGACGGGTGATTTTGTCGAGCTCGGTCTGCTTATTCTCTACGAGCACTAATTGGTTCTCGAGATTGGCGCGCAGCTGGTCGTTTTCGTTCTTCTTGCGCTGCACGTCGCTCTGCATCTGGTTGAGCTGCATTTCGCGCTGCTTTGCCTTAGCTTCGGCCGATTGCACCTTGGAGAGGCGCTGCGCGGCCTCCTCTTTGATGTCGTCGGCGCGGCCTTTGATTTTGGCAGCTTCGTCCTTGGCGCGGTCGGTGATTTTGATGCTCTGCTCTTTGGCTTCGATGAGCATATCTTTCTTGAGCACCTCGGCCTCGGTGCGAGCCTCTTCGACGATGCGCTTGGCGCGGCTGCGGGCCATAGTGCGGGTCACTATCAGCGTGGCTGCAATGCCGATTGCAAGCCCTGCTATGGTGAGGATGGTTGTCAATAGAATATCATTCATTTGAGTCGTTCTATTAATGTTAGTAATATATATAATAAAAAAGCACTGTCCAAGCCCGCCACGGATATCTCCGTGCGGCATTCATTGACAGTGCGGGAATTCTGTTATAAGATGCTCCATCGCGGGGTGGCCGAGGCCACGGCGCAGGTGAGGCATCAGTCGCCTGGCTCGATGTCGAGTAATATCTTGTCGAGCTTTTGCTCAAAGTCGGTCAGCACATCACGCTGCTCTTTTTGGACGGCTTCGCGCTCTGCAGCGAGAGCTTCGTAGAGCCGCTGGTATTGGAAAGAGCGTCGAGCCATAGTGAGAGCCACTATGCTGATTTGCTGCTCTTTGTCGAGCGATTTGACTCGCCCGCGGTAAGCGTTGAGGTAGGAGGTTACCTCTTTGGCGGCGAGCCTGTACTCTTCCTCTTCTTGCTCATCGGCCAAAAGGGAGTAAGCAGGAAGGTCGGCAATTCGTATTGTTATTTTTCTTCGGTCGTTATCAGCCATAGCATCATTCGGTTAGTTGAGCGATGCATTTGTCTATGTCCCGCACAAGTTGGGAAATCGTGGCCTTGCCTTGAGCCAGCTGTTCGGGCGACGACGCCACCTGCCTCACGATGCGCAGGTTCTCGTTATCGACCTCCAGCCGGTGCAGCCGCTGCCTAAGCTCGGCATTCTCGGCTTCAAGCACCTCGGCGCGAGCCTCGGCTTGTTGCTTATCGGCAGCCATCGAGGCATACTTTTTAAGCAGCATCTCCGATTTTGCGACTACGCGCGTCAGGATATCTTGCAGGTTTTCAGCCATTATTCCATAATTTTTGCAAAATTACGCATAAATTATCGCAATTTCAACCTTTTTCGCTATTTTTATTAAGGTGTAGTGGCAATATGCGCGATTTTCTGCTGAATATTTTGTGCAATGCGGGGGATAAGAGCCGCAATATAAGCGATGCGGGGTGTGGCAGTCACATTCTCAACCACACCCCGCATTGGGCAGCTATGGTCGCTACACTATCCTACGGCATCTTTCGGACCCCATTGTGAGGTCATCTTTTCCAGATATTGGCGATGCTTGGCATCGGGCAATCGTCCGATGTCATCGAGGAGTTTCTCTTTGGGAAGCAGAGAGTCGCCTACCGCTTCGAATAGCATATCGATTAGCTTGAGGCTGGTGGGGTTGGCTATGATATATTCGAGGAATATCGAGGGGTTGTTGAGGTACACTTGCATTGTGGCGTCGCGGAAGTGGTAATGCCACTCGTCGCTGTCGTCGGCATCGTAATATTGCGGTTGCTGAATGACGAGGTCAAGCTTCTTCACGCGCTCGGCATCGTTTGCGGGATAGTAGTATATATCATTGATGGCGTCGCGCTTGAGGAAGCGGTCAGGCACATCACCTTTGCGCTCAGGCCCGGATATTTGTTTGAGCGTGATATGGCCATCTTTGCCTATGGCGTAGTGGTATATTTTGGTCAGCTCCCAATCGACTACTTCGTTTGTGGTTACGTAATTGGGTTGTCCCCATTCGTTGATGGAGCCGTCGGGGGCGGTGAAGGATCGCTTTTGAGTCATCGTCGCTGTCAGCTCAAATCGGGTGTCGGCTGTGAAGATGAGCTTGGTGATGTGGCTTATGGATGTGTGGGTATGAGCCTCGTCGATGTCGTAGTATTCGGTGCTGCTATGAGGGCCATTGTCGAGATAGTCGAGGCGTTGACCTGCGGAATTGTAAATTCCGATGGTGCTACAGCCGCCATCGCCATATTCGAATCGGAATAAAATCAATGAGAGGCCGCCCGGCAGCGGTTTGACCCCTTCAATCCAGATGCTTGTGTCGATGCCGATTATCTCATCGATGGAGCCGTCCTCGTTGTAGTCGTAATATACATCGACAACGCCATCGAGCAGTGCTCGACGGGCACGCTGGTCAAGGTCGATTAGCTCTATGTCATTGTTGTCGGCTGCTTGGTCAGTGATTACCAGCTCAGGCGGCACCGCGATTCCGAGGGCCGTCAAGAAAGGGGGTGCAGTAGCTGCCGCGGCGGGGGTTGAGCCCGCGGCCACGGCGAGCATCAGCGTCAGAATGATGGTAAGGTGTTTCATAGTGGTTGAATTTAGGAATTGTTTCTTTCGGTTAATCGGCTATGACGCGTTGAGCCAAGCGGCGCCCGGCATCGTAGGCGTTGCGGAGATCGTCGGCCCAATGCTCTTCCCGGTAGTTGCGCTTTGCCTCTTCGGAGAAGCCGGCAAGCTCAAACATATCGTAGCGTTTCACTTGATAAGTGTTGTAGGCATAGATTAGCTCCGGCTCGCCGAGGGCATTGGCAATGCAGTACTGCATAGAGCCGTAGCCGTGGCTGTTGTTGGTCTCAGGAGTGCCGTTCATTGTCTCGACAAGAATTACCGGCATACGTTTTGGTGCGGTAAGGCTGTAGTCGTTGTAAGAGAGCCACGGGAAAGCGAGGCGCTCCAGGAATGCGCGCATCTGGGCTGAGATCTCCCCGAAATAGTTGGGAGAGCCGAGCACGAGGCCGTCGGCTTCGGCTATCTCTTGCAGCACGGGAGTTATGGCATCTTTGAAACGGCACACGCGGGAGGCTTTGCCTTTGATTTTGCAGGCCATGCACGCCATACACCCTTTGTAGTCAAGGCCGTAGAGTCGCACGGTTTTCACCTCAATGTCGGTGCTTACCGAGCCGGCGCCTTCGGCAATCTTATTGAGCATTGACGATGTGTTGAAACCCACGCGGGGGCCTCCGTCGATGATTATTATCTTCTTCATTTTTAGGGTGTTATATTAATGGCTGGATAATTGCATCTTTTCGATGCGGATAGCCGCGCCGCCGCTGCGGGCGAGGCTGAGGTGCAGCACGCTATCGGCGGTGACCTCAATCTGGCGGATATTCATCGGGTAGGGGTTGCTCTCGAAGTCGGCTCCGGTGCCGTCTTCGTAGATGATGGCGCGATAGCGGGCATGGCTGTCGAGGAAGGTGAGCGGGATGTCGAGCTTGCGGGCCTCCTCATCGGTGAGGGCTCCGATGAACCAGCGGCCGTCGCCGCCGCGCTCCTTGCGGGCTACGGTCACATAGCGGCCTATCTCACCGCAGGGCCAGAGGGTGCGGCTCCACGTGGTGGGGCAGCTCTCAATGAAGGTGAGGGCCGGCTGCCCTTCGTAGTTCTCGATGGCATCGGCGGCCATCTGGAGCGGGCTGTAGATTACCACAAACTCGGCCAGCTGCTTGGCGAGGGTGGAGTGGGGATGTGTGCCGGGCACCACTTCGGAGAAGTTGAAGATGGCGGGGGTGAAGTCGGTGGGGCCGGCAAGGCAGCGGGTGTAGGGCAGGGTGGCGGTGTGGGCCGGCGGATTGCCGCCGCGGCGGTCCCACGCGTTGTACTCTTGGCCGCGCACACCCTCTTGGGTCATCAGGTTGGGCCAGGTGCGCTGGATGCCGGTGGGCATCGCCGGCTCGTGGTTGTCGATCATTATGTGGTACTTGGCGGCCGTCTCTATCACCTTGCGGTAGTGGCGTATGCCGTATTGCGACTTGGCAAGTTCCTTGCCGTCGAAGTAGTGGCCTACGTAGCCGGTCTTGACGGCGCGAATGCAGAGCGAGCTGAACCATTTGAACGCAGCGTCCATCTCTTGCTCTATGAGCTGTGAGCGTCCCCACGATTCCATATGCCCTATGAAACGCACGCCTTTGGAGAGTGCGTAGCGGCACACCTCGTCAATGTCGAAGTCGGGGTAGGGGCGCAGATAAGTGACGGTCTCGCCTTGACCCCATCCGGGGTTCCACCCTTCGGCGAGCACGCCGCTGAAGCCGTGGCGGGCGGCAAAGTCGATATATCGCTTCACGTTGGCGGTGGTGGCGCCGTGATGCTCGCCCAGCTCCCAGGTGTCGTGCTTCTTGTGGATGCTCCACCAGATGCCGATGTAGCGGCCCGGCTCTATCCACGATGTGTCGTCAATGCGCGATGGCTCGTTGAGGTTGAGCATCAGCCGCGATACCATCAGGCCGGTGGCGGTGGGGCTGATGATGATGGTGCGCCACGGGGTGCGCTTCTCGCCTTGCGCGTACACCTTCACGCCGCTTTGCCACGGGGTCAGGGCCGTGAGTAGCGTCACTGAGCCGTCGGCGGCCGGGCGCGGGGTGAGGTTGATGCTGGCGTAGTCTTCGAGCGCGGCCTCGTGGAGCGCGAGATAGATGTTGTTGTCAAACTCCACCGTGAGCGGCGTGCACACCGTGTCCTTGCGGCTCAGGAGGTCGCGCTCGAAGATGCCTTCGAAATATTCGGTGCGGTTGGTGGGTATCGACCAGGCCTCGGCATCGTGGGCAAGGCGTATCTCGGTGAGCTCTTCGTCAATCTGATACGGCTGTCCTTTGGCCGGGTCGGCGATGATGTAGCGGAAGCCGATGCCGTCGTCGAACAGACGGAACACTACCGTCATAGCGCGGCCGGCCTTCCCTTTCTCCACGAAATCGACGGCCAGCTCGTTGTAGTGGTTGCGGATGGAGTCCTCTTCGCCCCACGGCTGCCACCATGTGTCGTCGTGGCCGGCGAGGCAGTGGGCCTTCACCTTCATATTATCGCCTAAGGTGGTGCCGTTGATGATGAAGCCGAGATGCGACGGCTTCACCACCGGCGTGCCGTGGTAGTTTACTGAATAGACGGGGCGGTTGCCATCGGTGCCTACCGTCAGGGCGATAGCGCCATCGGGTGATGTGGCGGTCAGCTCCTTGCCCGTAGCGGTGGCAAAGAGGCAGAGCGCGGCGGCTGCGAATGCCGCCAAGCGGAGGGAGAGTAGTTTCATAGTATATTTCAAGTTGTTGATTGTCATTGCGGTCGTTAGCACCGCAACAAAGATAGCAATTTCGCCCCGATTGCGCAACATCTT
>CAMHGU010000042.1 GCA_946184715.1 uncultured bacterium
TCAGGGTTGGAGCAGGGCGGCGAGGTTGTTGGCGACGGCGGTGGCGAGGAAGGCGGCGTCGATGCCCAGGGCGTCGGCTACGGCTTCATAGACGGCCTGAATGGGCGTGTCGGGGTCGTCGTCGGTCTCCACATAGAGGTGGTCGAGGCGCGTGGCGCGCAGGGCCGCCACGTTGAAGTGCGGCCCGTAAGAGAGGGCGATGCCGGCCTGCATCATCTGCGCGGCTACCGTGTCGTTGCCCCGGAACCCGTGGAGCACCCACGGCTGTCGCGGTTTCAGCTCACGGCGGTAGCGCAGCAGTTGGTTGTAGGCCTTGACACAGTGGACCACCATCGGCTTTCCCAGCTCCTCGCTCAGCTCCACGTGGCGCACGAAGAGCGGTTCCTGGCGGTAGAGCGGCGCGCCGCGCAGGGCGTCGAGTCCGCACTCGCCTATCATCAGCACCTCGGGCCTTGCTGCCACCTCGCGCAAGCGCTCAAAGTGGTCGTCGGTGGTCGTGGCGCTGTCCCACGGGTGAATGCCCGCGCTATAGCCTAAAATGCCGATAGCATCGGGCGAAAACTGCAAATCGCGAGGCAGATTCACGATAGCCTCGGGCTGTGGCTGATGGGAGTGGAAATTGATCATAGCGGTAAAGGAATTTGGGCATTAGGGAACAGGGTCGTAGCCCGAGCCGCCCCAGGGGTGGCAGCGCGCGATGCGCTTGATAGCCAGCCACGTGCCGCGCAAGGGGCCGTGCTTCTTGATGGCCTGCATAGCGTATTCCGAGCAGGTGGGCTGGTAGCGGCACGCCGGCGGCAGCATCGGCGAGATGCACAGCTTGTAGAAGCGTATGGGCAGCAAGAGCAGCCACACCGCCGCGTCGCGCACTATTTTAGCTATCCTTCGCATCGTCATCGGGCTTGTAGGCGGCGGCCAGCCGGGCAATGTCGGCGAGCAGCGCGGTCATTCGGCTTTCAATCTCGGCGTAGCTCAGCGGGCTGTCGGAGAGGTAAACGAAGGCGATGTCGGCGCGCACACCCGCGGCTTCGAGGGCCGGGTGGAGCGCGGCGCGGCGGTGCAGGCGATACGCCTCGCGCACACGGCGGCGCAGCAGCACCCTTGCCACCGCCTTGCGGTGCTTCTTCTTCGGTATCGTGATGAGAAAGCGCGCCGGCGCGGCTTCGGCATCGGCCTTAGGTTCGAGCCTCACCACGGCGCGCAGCGGGAAGGCCTTGAGGCCCCGCCCCAGGGCAAACAGCCGGTCGATAGCCGTGCGCGAACACAGCTTCTCGCTCTTATATAGTCGTAGTCCCTTCATTATCAGTAGGTTTTTTGCGTAGGATAGTCGAGATTAAGAACTGCACCGCCTCGCGGAAAATTACCACACGCGCCATCCACAGCGTGGCGCAGTAGGCCGCGGCCGTGACCGCCACCTTGACAGCCAGGGCGAGCCACAGCGACGCTATGGGCCTTGCCGCCGCCCAGCCGAGGAGCACCGCCACGGCGGCCGCGCCGGCAAACGGCGCTATGTCGGCCACGGTGAAGCGGAAGCGCATCCCGATGGCGCGGCGAGCGTAGAGGTTCCACACGCCCACCCACGCTATGTTGATAGCCACAAAGGTGAGCAGCAGCGCGCCGATGCCGTCGTGGAGCAGCCCCACAGTGAGCAGCGCCGCCACCTGAAGGCAGCCCAGCGCCACGGTGTTGCGCAGGTACACCCCCGAGTCGCCGCGGCTGACCGCCATCGACGAGAACAGGTTGTTGATAGGCACCATCGCGCCCCAGAGGCACAGCAGCTGCAGGATAGGAACCGAGGCGCTCCACTTGTCGGTGATGGCGAGGGTAATCAGCTCAGGCGCGATGAGCGCGATGCCCAGCATCACCGGCATCGCCACCATCGCCTGGAAGCGCAGCATCTTGCGGAAGGCCCGCAGCTGCCGCTCCGGCTCCGCGGCCGTGGTGGCCAGCACCGGCTGCGACACCCCGCTCACCATATTGTTGACCAGGCTCGAGCCCATCGTCATCCACTTGCTGCCCTGCGTGTAGTAGCCCACCTGGCGAGCGTCGTAGAAGCGGCCCAGCAGCACCGTCAGCACGTTCTGATTTATCTGATTGAAAATGTTGGTCAAAGCCACCTTGATGCTGAACGGCAGCATCTGGCGCAGCGGCGCGGCGGCAAACTGCCAGGCGGGGCGCCACGGCGACACTATCCACGTGCCCACAGTCAGCACCAGCATGTAGCTCATCGTCTGAGAGGCGATAGCCCAGTAGGACATCCCTTGCCACGCCATCACCACGCCCACCACCGACGACACCAGCAGCGCCGTCACGTGCACTATCATCTTACGCTTGATGAGCAGCCGCTTGGTGAGCACCGCACTATGCACTGCTATAGTGCAGCCGAGCACAAAGCCGAAAAACACGTAGCGGGCGAGCGCCGTAAGCTCCGGCAGGCGGTAGAATGCCGCAATGTAAGGCGCTGCTATCCAAAGAATTGCGTAAAGCCCGAGGCCCATCGCCACGTTGAACCAGAACACCGCGTTGTAGTGCTCCTCGGTGGCGTCCTGCCGATTGATGAGCGCGGCGGCGAAGCCACCATCGAGCAGCACCGCCGCGATGGCCGTGAAGATGGCCAGCACGCCCACCATGCCGTATTCGTCGGCCGAGAGCAAGCGCGCCAAGATGATGCCCGCGGCAAGGCTCAGCGCCTGCTGCAGCACGTTGCCCGCCGCGCCCCACGCTATGCCGCGCGCCGTGCGCTGCTTCAGAGTGCCGCCGCTGCCGCTATTGCCGCTGCCGCTGCCGCCATTGCTATTGCCGGTGGTTTCTTTCATTGATGGTCGGCCTCTTTTATATAAGGTAGGATCATTCACTGCAAAGTTACAAAGAATTATGCAACCATAAAAGCGTATCCCCACCGCCCCATAATTCCCATAGCTCCCATAATTCCCATTCCTCCCATCACCCCGCCCGATAAAAAACAGAAAAGGAAACCTCTCGCGGGGTTTCCCATTTACCGTTGTCGCTACGAGAGCGACATTTCAACTAAACCATAAAACAATCTTTGTAAGAGGTCTCATCCTCCCGGACTTGGCCACTTTGTGAATCATATCAATCTCTTGAATAACTTTTCTTACCTTAAACGAGTATTCTATTCTTTTAGGAGCCTATATTTCTAACCGAGATCATAGGTCAGGAATCCGGCTGCAAACTCGAAGGGAAGTCTACACTTTTTCGTGGTTTGCATTGCAAAGATACACACGTTTCGACACATATAGATACATATATCAACTCAAATATAGATTTATATTCAATATTTAAGCTGATACACAATTAGTTATGCTCGGCAAAATATAAACGATTATATAGGTCTATGCGTCACATTGCGCTCGAAATTTTCATCACATCGGCGTCGAAAGTGTCGCGATTTAGGGCATATCCTCTGATTTTGTTGCGGTAGGCGTAGATGGTATTGACCGAATACTGGAGGAATGAGGCAATCTTGGTGCTGTCGTCGAAGCCCATACGCAGGAGGGCGAAGATGCGCAGCTCGGCGGTGAGGGCGTCGGCCCGTGGGGTGGTGATGCGGTGCTCGGGCGCCAGCAGGGCGTTGAACTGCTCCACAAACGTCGGGTAGATGTGGAGAAATGCCGAGTCGAACTTGTCGTAGAACTCGCGATTCTGGTCGTCGGAGAACTTCGACGTCTTGGTCATCTTGAGCAGGTCGTCGATTTGTCCGGTGCTCACCTTTCGCTTCACGGTCTTGTTGAAGGCGTCGAGGCGGTCCATATATATTGCGCACAGTTCGAGGAAGCTGCCTAAGTAGGTCTCCTTGAGGCTGTTGGCGTCGCGGAGCTTCTGCTCGGTGAGGCGCAGGCGCAGGTTTTGGCGCGCGCTCCTTATTATTAATACCACCATCATCAGGGCGAGAGCGCTCACGAAAAGGAGCGCGATGATAATCTTGTGGCGTTGCGACTGGATGTGGTCGTTGAAGGTGTTGTTGATGATGGGCATATTGCGGGCAATCTGGACGAAGCGTAGGCGGGCGTTGCAGAAGTTGGCGTCGTCGAGGGCGTGGCGGGTGTAGGCGTAGGCGTGCTCGAGGTCGTCCTCACCGAAGAGGAACACGGCGAGGGCCTGGATTGAGGTGTTCTCCTTGACCGAAGCGCGGAGGTCGGCGATTGCCGACTTGACGAGGTAGTGGGCGCGAAGCTCGGTGTTGCCCTCCTTGAGGGCGATGCCGGCGAGGCGGCTGTAGATGCGCGCGGCGATGCCGTCGTCGTCGCTCGGCGACTGGTCGAGGAGGTTGCGGAGGATGCCGGCGGCCTCGGAGTAGTGGCCCAGGTCTTCGAGCTGCTCGGCGCGGTAGTATTTGCAGATGTTGCTCTCGGGCGGCAGCAACTCAATGAGGGCATCGCGGTAGTACTGGTAGCGCTCGGCGAAGATGCGCAGGTGCTGCTCATTGCCGGCGGCGTAGTCGGTCATATAGTAGTAGAGCTGGCGCGCGGCGTTGTAGTATTCGATTTGGAGCGAAGGCGGCACGTCGTCGGCAAGGGTGTCGATGGCTATCTGGGCGCTGCTGAAGAAACCGCTGACTGCCAGAGAGTTGGTAATGCCTATCAGCGCTTTGACCTCCAGCTCGTGTGATTGCAGGCGTTTGGCGTCGGCCAGCGCCTTGTAGTAGTAGGCGGTGGAGGAGTCGGCCACGAACGTCATATACTCGCTGCCGATGCGCGAGCAGAGGCGGTAGTGGGCTTTGGCGTCGGGCGTGCGCTGCGCCACGAGCTTGAGGCTGTCGAGGCGTCGCTCCTTATTAGTGTCGTAGATGGTGGATCGGGCGAGCTCACGGTCGAGGAGCTTGAGGTCGGCGGCGATGGCCTTGGTGATGGAGCCTTCGGCCCGAAGCCCGAGGGCGAGGGATATCGTGATTACAGCTGCTGAGATAAAAGCCTTGGAACGCATAGCTTTGGGATTGAGAGGTTGCAGAAATCAGCCGATAGTATCGGTGTTTTTTGACGATTTAGAGGCGGTGGTACCGGCATTGTAGAGGGCGAGGGCGGCTTGCAGCTCCTCGGCAATCTGTCGGCGGAGGAAAAGGGGCTTTAGCACCTCTACGGAGCGACCCATGGAGAGCAGCTCGTTGACGAGGTCGGCGGTGACAAACACGTGGTACTCGAAGAGCGAGAATCCGTCGTAGGCGCGTTCCGATTGGGAGCTGTGGAGCGGCAGGGCGCGCAGGTAGTTGGCGCGCCAGGCCGAGGCGCGGATTACGACGGTCTGCGGGTTGTCGCGGTTGTTGCGGATAATTCCTACGCAGTTGCTGAAGTACTCTTCGGCGTCGAAGCCGGGGTCCATCTCGAAGGTGTCGGGCAGCTCCACGAGGCGGCTCATACGGTCGAGGGCGTAGGTGCGGAGGGCGGCTTTGCCCTTGTTGCGTCCGGTGACGTACCATCGCTGGCGGAAGATGCGCACGCAGTAAGGCTCCAGCACCACGGCTTGCAGCGCCGGGCGGTCGTAGGGGCGGTAGCTGAATTTGAGGGCCGTGAGCGAGCGCAGCGCGTTGATTACGATAGGCAGCTTGCCGCGCGCCGAGGGCGTCTTCTCGAGCAGGATGCGGTGGGAGATGTCGCGCGAGGCGGTGACGGTGTCGCTGATAGCCAGGGCGTCGAGCATCCACTCGCGCAGGCGGGTGTCGGATTCGCTGGCGTCGTCGATGTAGTACTCGTTGGTGGAGCGGTCGCAGTTGATGTTGAGGTCAAACATCTGTTCGATGCCGTCGATGTAGTGGTGGAAGGAGCGGCGCGGCATAGGGCGACCGTCGCTGAGGTCGGTATTGGCTATCCAGTAGTCGTTGATTTCCTTGCGGGTGAGGCGTCCGCGGCGGGTGAGGAGGTCGAGGAGCCAGGTGTATTTCGATATAGTTGACTTTGACATAGCTGCTTATTTGGTGTTGCGGCGCGCTAAGGCGCGGAGCAGGCGGTTGCGGAATAGCCAGGCTTGCTGGCGGTGGCGGGTGGCGAGCTGGTTCTGGCCGCCGTAGCGGGCTATGTGCTTGCGGCCGTTGGTGGCGATGGCGGCGAGGAATGCTGCGAGGCGCTCGTCCCAGTCGGCGACGGCATCGGCGGCGAGGGCGGGCTGGCGCAGCATCGCGAGGTAGGCCTCGGGGTTGGCGTCGAGGGCCGCGATGGCCGCGAGGAGGGTGTCGGGCGTGGCGAAGTCGCCGGCATCGATGTAGGCTCGGCTGTTGAACTGCGCGGCCGCCGTGGCGCTGTCGCCCCAGTAGATGGGCACGGTGTGGGCTGCCAGGGCATCGGGGAGCTTCTCGGTGACGTAGCCCGAGAGCCGGCTGTTCTCTATGGCGAGGTTGAACTTGTATTGGCTCAGAAACAGCTCCTTATCTTCGACCACGGAGCCGATGTTGTTGAGGGCGCGGCCGCCGGAGGCCACCGGCTTGTAGTCGTTGAGGGCCTTGAGCAGCTCTTGACGCATAGGGTGGCTGTTGTGGGCGTTGCTGGTGAGGAAGGAGCAGAAGCGGCGCTGCGCCAGCTCGGGAGCGGCATCGCGGGGCGTGGCGGTAAGGCGCCGGAACTCCGGGTAGGTGGCGTATAGTGGGTAGCGCAGGTGGCGATGCCCGAAGCTGATGTCGTGAAACGAGATGGCGTAGTCGCACTCGTTGAAGTTGGGCACGTCGTTCTCGCCGGTGTAGTATATCTTGATGCAGCCGGAGTGGCTGAGATGCTCTTCGCCGAAGAACGAGAAGAAGAGCAGCTGCGGTTCGTCGGGGCTATCGTCGGGGAGCACCACGGGGTTGCACCGCTGCCGCAGCGCGTCGAGCAGGAAGTTGTCGGTATCGTTCCAGCCGTTCCAGAAGTCGACGAATTTTACTGTAATGTCATTTGCCATTGTATTTCTTGCTGATGAAAAGAAGACCTAACATAGTGAGGGCTGCATTGACGAGCAGGAGCTCGAAGCCGATGGCGTAGCCCATCTTGCTCAGGAGCCACCACTGGAGCAGCCAGCTGAGGCAGGGGGCGGCGAGGCACACCCAGGGCACGAGGCGGTCGCGCACGGGCCGGCGGCTTAGGATGCCGAAGGCGAAGAGGCCGAGGATGGGGCCGTAGGTGTAGCTCGCTATCTTATACACGGCGGTGATGGCCGAGTCGTCGCTGATATAGTAGAAGACGATGATGACGAGGCCCATCAGGGCGGCCATAGCGATGTGGGTGAGCCGTCGAATGCGCGTGGTGGCTTCGGACGTGGCGTCGCGGCGCAGGATATCGACGGTGAAGGAGGTGGTGAGCGACGTCAGGGCCGACCCGGCGGCCGAGTAGGCGGCCGAGATGAGGCCGAGGATAAACATCACGCCCACGACAATCGGCATTCCGTCGCTCCAGGCCACGAGGCCGAAGAGCTCGTCGGGCTTAGCGGCCTTGACGCCTTTGGCTTGCGAATAGATGAGCAGCACGGCGCCCATCACGAGAAACAGCCCCACCACGGCAATCTGCACGATGCCGCTTACCACCATATTCTTGGTGGCGTCGGCGGTGGAGCGGCACGCCATAGTGCGCTGCATCATATCCTGGTCGAGGCCGGTGGTGGCGATGACCATAAAGATGCCGGCGAGAAACTGCTTCCAGAAGAACGTAGGCTCGGCCGGGTTGTCGAAGAAGAAGATGCGCGACGTGGGCGCGTCGGCCACGGCCGTGGCCAGCTGCGCGATGTTCATCCCCACGCTGCGGCCTATGAACACGGTGCAGAGCACCACCGAGGCCACGAGGCAGAGGGTCTTGAGCACGTCGGTCCATACCACCGCCGTGACGCCGCCTTGATTGGTGTAGAGCCATATCAGGGCGATGGTGACGGCCACATTGGCCACGAAGGGAATGCCCAGAGGGTCGAACACCAGCGGCTGCAGCACCGCGCACACCACGAAGAAGCGCACCGAAGCCCCGAGCATCTTAGAGATGAAGAAGATCCAGGCGCCGGAGCGGTGGGACGTGGCGCCGAAGCGCTCGGCCAGGTAGCCGTAGATAGAGGTGAGGTTGCGCGAATAGAAGAGCGGCACCAGCACCAGGGCGATGACCACAAAGCCCACGGCAAAGCCGAGCACCATCTGCAGGTAGCTGAAGCTCTGCGCCTCCACCATTCCGGGCACGGAGATGAAGGTGACGCCCGAGATAGCGGCGCCCACCGTGGCAATCATCGCGGCCCACCACGGCGCCGAGCGGCCGCCGGTGAAGAAATCGCTCGCCGCGCGCCGCCGGCTGGCGATGCCCGTAACCGCAAAGAGCGCCCCGAAGTAGAGGGCTATGGTAAGCAGAATGATAATGGCTGTAAGCATAGAAGATTGTCGTAAGTTAGGAGTGACAAAAATAGTGAGAGTTTGGGATATATGCAATAGTTTGGCACACGATACCGAGCTTCGGCGAGCTTCGGCCGAGCGATGCGATGGAAAAAAGTGGCGGATAAGCGGCAGAGTTTGCGGTTTTAGTTGTAACTTTGCAGATTATGGGAAAACCTGACCTACAAAGATGCGCTCGGGCTGCCGGCGCGGAGTGGCTGCTGTGTGACATAGGCAACACGCAGAGCAAGCTCCACGTGGTGCGCTGCGGGGCGATAGCCGAGCTGATGCTCGTGCCGCACGGCCGCGAGGAGTGGCTGCGCGAGCAGCTGTGCGGCAGGCGCTTTGAGGAGTGCCTTGTGAGCGCCACCGGCGAGGTGAGCGCCGCGCTTGCCGCGCTGCTCGAGGAGCATTGCGCCCGAGTGTGGCATCTGAGCTGCGAGCTGCCGCTGCCGTTGGCTATCGACTATCGGAGTCCCCACACCCTGGGCGCCGACCGCATCGCGGCCGCCGCGGGCGCCGTGGCGCTCGGCATTGCCGGCGAGGGGCCTGTGCTGATTGCCGATGCCGGCACCGCGCTGACGCTCGACGTGGTGAGCGCCGACGGTCGTTTCCTCGGCGGCAACATATCGCCGGGCGTGAGAATGCGCATTGAGGCCCTGCACGGCCACACGGCGCATCTGCCCGCCATCGCTAGCGAAGGCGACACCCCCCTGATAGGCTACAGCACCGACACTGCCCTCCGAGCCGGATGCGTGGGCGGCGTAGCCCGCGAAATCGACGCGCTGGCCGATGCCTTGGCGCGCGACGGCGCGCCCGCGCTGACGGTGCTCACCGGCGGCGACGCCGAGCTTATAGCGCCGTTGCTCCGCCACCCCTATCGCCTCGAGCACGACCTTGTGGCCCACGGTATGCTCGCCATACTTCAATATCAACTGCAAAAACAAAACTGAATAGACAGATGAGAATAAAAAGCGCAATTCTGAGCTTGGCAGCAATGCTGCTCACCCTTACGGCGATGGCCGAGACCGGCACTATGTCGCCTTACTCCCGCTACGGCTACGGCCTGCTCAACGACCACTCCACGAGCATGCAGCGCTCGATGGGCGGTATCGGCTACGCCATGGCCGGCAACCGCCAGATTAACGTGAAGAACCCGGCCTCCTACGCCCAAATCGACTCGCTGACGTTCCTCTTCGACTTAGGGCTGTCGCTCACCAACCTGTGGTCGGAAGAGCCGGGCGGCAAGGCCCGCAGCACCGGCGGCGGCCTCGACTACATCACGCTCCAGTTCCCCATTGGCAAATATATGGGCGGTAGCATCGGCGTGCTGCCCTATAGCTCCACGGGCTACTCCTTCGGCTCCGACATTGCCCACGGCACCCAGAGTCACTCCGGCGCCGGCGGCATCAATGAGCTGTATGCCGGCGTCAGCGGCCGCCCGTTCAAGGGCTTCTCCATAGGCGCCAACTTCTACTACCTCTGGGGCCAATCGGTCAACGACATCTACGCCACCAGCTCCGGCGCCACCGGCACCTCCACGCTCTTCGAGCGCGTCATCGACGTTAAGGACTGGAACTTCACCGTGGGCGCGCAATACGCCATCGACGTCACCCGTCGCGACAACATCCGCCTGGGCCTCACCTTCACCCCCGGCCGCAAGCTCCACGGCCACGCCTGGGGCGTGTATTACGACACCAACAACGACACCAAGCCCGACACCGTAGGCTATCAGTCGCTCAAAGGCAACTACTCGATTCCCGCCACTTGGGGCGCCGGCATCTCCTACACTCGCGACAATCGCATCTTTGCCGAAGTAGATTTCACATTCCAGAAGTGGAGCAAGGCGATGTACAACCCCATCGAGACTTTCGAGCAAACCACCTTTGCCGACCGCAAGAAGATCTCGGCCGGCGTGCAATATTCCCGCAACCCGCGCGGCAACTACTTACAGCGTATGCAGTGGCGCCTCGGCGCAAGCTACACCAACGACTACATCACCGTGGCCGGCAACAAAGTGAAGGACGCCACGGTGTCGCTCGGTATCGGCTTCCCCGTGCCCGGCGGCAAGTCGGTGCTCAACCTCGGCTTCGAGTATCGCCATCGCAACACCACTCCCACGCGCTTGGTGACCGAGAACTACTTCAATATCACGCTCGGCATCAACTTCAACGAGATGTGGTTCTGGACCCGCAAGATTAACTAATGACGAACGCCATCGATGGGACTGCGCCAAGCTCGTAACATACTGCTTGTGGTGGCGGTGTTGCTCGCCGTGTGGGGCTGCTCCGAGGAGAAACCCACCGTGGCTATCGACACCGACCCCGAGCGTGTGCCCACGCTCGTCACCTACGACGTCAGGACCCTCATCAGCGATTCGGGCGTCACCAAGCTGCGCATCACCACCGACATCTGGAAGATTTTCGCCGAGGCCGAGCACCCGCACTGGGAGTTCCCCAAGGGCGCCTTCCTCGAGCAATTCGACGAGCTGTTCAACATCATCACCACCATCAGCTGCGACTCGGCCCACTACTATGTGGAGAAAGAGCTGTGGCAGCTCGACGGCCACGTCACCATCCTCAACCGCAACCGCGAGGTGATACTCACCCAGCAGCTTTTCTACGACCAGATGCGCCACGAGGTGCGCAGCGACTCCTTTGTCCACATAGAGCAGGCCGAGCGCATCATCGAGGGCTACGGCTTCGTGAGCGACGAGCAGATGACCATCTACCACCTCAATAAGCCTCAAGGCATCTTCCCCGTGGAGGAGGACCGCTTCGCCCCGCGCGACACTGCCGGCCGCTCCGTCATCAACAAATAAAGCGATATGGACTTCAGCATAACCACCACAATCATCATTCTGATAGCGAGCATGGTGCTCTCGGCCTTCTTCTCGGGCGCCGAGATAGCCTTCGTCACCTCCAATCGCGTGCGCGCCACCCTCGACGCCCACCGCGACGGCTCCGTCAACCGCATCCTCAACTTCCTCTTCAACCACCCCAATATGGTCATCTCCACCATCCTTGTGGGCAACAACATCGTGCTTGTGGTGTACGGCTTGGCCTTCGGAATGTTGCTCAACCCGTTGCTCAAGCTCCTCACGGCCAATGAGGCGGTGATTCTGACCGTAGAGACGCTGGTTTCGACGCTGGTGATTCTCTTTGTGGGCGAGTACTTGCCCAAGACGATATTCCGGGCCAACCCCAACGATAAGCTGCGCCAGGCCTCGCCGCTGCTGATGCTGTTCTATATAGTGCTATATCCGGTGTCGTGGCTCGCTTCGACAATATCTACAGGGCTGATGAAGCTCATGGGCGTGTACCGCCAGCAGGCCAAGCTCTCCGGCCTCTCCATCTCGGAGCTCGACCGATACCTCTCCGAGAATATCGAGGACGCCGAGGACGCCGATAAGCCCGTGGAGCAGGAGGTGAAGCTCTTTCAGAACGCCCTGGAATTCAGCAGCACCCACCTGCGCGACTGCATGGTGCCCCGCAATGAGATTGTGGCCGTCGATATCAAAACCACCAGCCGCGAGCAGCTCCTAAAGCTGTTTACCGACTCGGGCCGCTCCAAGATTGTTGTATATTTCGACGACATCGACAACGTGCTGGGCTACATCCACATCTCCGAGTTGTTCCACCGCTACAACTGGAAGGACCACGTGAAGCCGGTGCTCTTCGCCCCCGAGTCGCTTCTGGCAAAGCGTATGATGCGCAACCTGCTCAATAAGAAGATGAGCCTTGCCATCGTGGTCGATGAGTTCGGCGGCACGGCCGGTATGGTAACGCTCGAAGACCTCGTGGAGGAGATTTTCGGCGAGATAGAGGACGAGCACGACCGCCAGCAGCTCAAGGTGCGGCGCCTCAACGACCACACTTGGGAGTGCCCGGCACGCATCGAAATCGACCGCCTCAACGAGGAGTGCGACCTCGACATTCCCGAGAACGACGACTACCAGACCCTTGCCGGATATATCCTGCACAACACCGAGACCATCCCCGACGTGGGCACCACGCTCAGCGCCGGCGGACTCCGCTTCGTAGTCACCAAGAAGTCGGCCAACCGCATCGAATCAGTGCGCATCACCGCCCCGGCCTGACAGCCCGCTCGCAATACCGCCCGGCAATGCCGCTACAGGAGGTGTCGCCGGCAATGTCGCTACAGGGATGCCGCCGGCAATGTCGCAACAGGGGTGCC
>CAMHGU010000043.1 GCA_946184715.1 uncultured bacterium
CGAATGTGTTAATTTGAATAAAATTTGTAAAATTTCCGCGCGAAGCGCGCCTTCCGCAGCGACCTTGCCCAGCACGGCTTTGGATCTCTACGGACTTGAGGGACTATAGGACTGCATCGGAGTACTCGGATAGCTCCAATCAGCTTTTTAGTCCCTCACCTCCTTAGAGATTGAAATCGCGGGGCGCGAGTTGAAAATCGGCGTAATGGTTGGCAATGAGCGAAAAAAGCAGTAACTTTGCAGGTCGAAAACAGCGACAATAGCGGGTCTATCCTTCGCAATGGGTTTTGAGCCGGCTATGTCGCTCATAACGTGATACCTATAGAATAAGAATATACGAATGTCATTAAAATGCGGCATAGTAGGGCTCCCCAACGTGGGGAAATCAACCCTCTTCAATTGCTTATCGAACGCCAAGGCTCAATCGGCCAACTTCCCGTTTTGCACCATAGAGCCCAATGTGGGCGTAATCAGCGTCCCCGATGAGCGTCTCAACCGCCTTGCCGAGCTTGTCAATCCCGCGCAGATAGTGCCCGCCACGGTGGAGATTGTGGATATAGCCGGGCTGGTGAAAGGCGCCTCCAAGGGCGAAGGCCTCGGCAACAAATTCCTTGCCAACATACGCGAGACCGACGCGATACTGCACGTGCTGCGGTGCTTCGACGACGACAACGTCACCCACGTAGATGGCTCGGTCGATCCTATCCGCGACAAGGAGATTATTGACTACGAGCTTCAGATCAAAGACCTCGAGACCATCGAGAGCCGCATCGCCAAGGTGGAAAAGCAAGCCAAGACCGGCGATCGCACTGCCAAAGTGCAATATGAAGTACTTCAGCGCTATCGCGAGGCCCTGTCGGAGGGACGCCCGGCCCGCTCGGTGACGTTCGACACCAAGGACGAGCAGCAGTACGCCCGCGAGCTTTTCCTGCTCACGGCCAAGCCGGTGCTCTACGTGTGCAACGTTGACGACGCCTCGGCCGCCGAGGGCAACGCCTACGTGGAGCGCGTGCGTGAGGCTATCAAAGACGAGAACGCCCAGCTGCTCGTGGTGGCCGCCAAGATCGAATCGGAGATAGCCGAGCTCGACACCTACGAGGAGCGGCAGATGTTTCTCCAGGAGATAGGGCTGCAGGAATCGGGCGTGGCGCGCCTGATCCGCGCCGCCTATCATCTGCTCAACCTGCTCACCTACTTCACCGCCGGGCCCAAGGAGGTGAAAGCGTGGACCTTCGTGGCCGGCAGCAAAGCCCCGCAATGCGCCGGCATCATCCACTCCGACTTCGAGAAAGGTTTTATCCGCGCCGAGGTAATCAAATACGACGACTACATAGCCCTCGGCAGCGAGACCGCCGTGAAAGAAGCCGGAAAGATGAGCGTGGAAGGCAAAGACTATGTGGTGCAAGACGGCGACATAATGCTCTTCCGCTTCAACGTGTAATATACCGAAATCAAATCAATATATATATAATGAGTAACAACAATATTCCCCAACCGACCGATGCGAGCATCATTCTCACTTATCGCTGCCCGATGCGCTGCGTGATGTGCAACATCTGGAAGAACCCCACCGATAAGAAAGAGGAGCTGAAAGCCTCCGACCTCCGCTCACTGCCTAAGCTGAAATTCATCAACCTGACAGGTGGCGAGCCGTTTATCCGCGAAGACCTTCCCGAGATAGTGGAAGAGTGCTATCGCCACACCGACCGCATAGTAATCTCCACCTCAGGGTGGTTTGAGGACAGAGTGGTGGCCCTGGCCAAGCGGTTCCCCAACATCGGCATCCGCATCAGCATCGAAGGCCTGTCGCAGAAGAACGACGAGCTGCGCGGCCACGCCGGCGGCTTCGACAAGGGCCTGCGCACGCTCTTGACGCTCAAGCATATGGGCCTCAAGGACATAGGCTTCGGCTGCACCGTATCCAACAACAACTCGGCCGATATGCTCTCGCTCTATCAGCTCTCGCTGTCGCTCGGAATGGAATTTGCCACGGCGGCGTTCCACAACTCCTACTACTTCCACAAGGAGGACAACGTGATCACGAACAAGGACGAGGTGTGCGGCAACTTCGAGCAGCTCATCAAGTGGCAGCTCAAGGAGAAGCACCCCAAGAGCTGGTTCCGGGCGTGGTTCAATATGGGTCTCATCAACTATATCGAGGGCGGGCGCCGTATGCTCCCCTGCGAGGCCGGCTCAGCCAACTTCTTCATCGACCCGTGGGGCGAGGTGTATCCCTGCAACGGTATGGAAGATAAGTTCTGGAAAGAGAGCATGGGCAATATCCACGAGCACGACTTTATGACGATATGGCAAAGCGAGAAGGCTCAGGACGTACGCGCCAAAGTGGCCCGCTGCCCTAAGAACTGCTGGATGGTGGGCACAGCCTCGCCGGTGATGCACAAGTACATCAAGCACCCGCTTCGCTGGGCAATCCGCAATAAGCTCCGCTCGATGCGCGGCCTCGAGCCGTGCCTCGACAAGAAATGGTGTGACGTAGGGCAAGACCCGCGCCAGGGCGACCTCCGCACCGAGTTCTAACCACCCCTCTCAATACCCCGCTATGTCAACAGAAACAGCGCCGGCGGCAGCACCCGCCAAGAAAAGCACCTTCAAGCACTACGACGCCCTCGACGGCCTTCGCGCCTTCGCTATCATAGGCGTGGTGCTGAAGCATATATGGTACAACATAGAGCCGAAGCCCGAGCCCAACCCGCTCTACGACTGGCTCTTCACCGGGCTGAGGCAGATGAACATCTCGCTGATGTTCCTTATGCTCGCGGCATTCTCGATGGCCTGCGGCTACTACGACAAGCTGCGCGACGGGCGTTTCACCCCTGATTCGTTCTACACCAAGCGCTACAAGCGCATCTGGCCCTTCTTCGCCTTGATGGTGGTAGTCGATGTGCTCGTCACGGCCCTCACCCACCACGGCGACCTCACCTACCTTGTGCCGTCGCTTTACGAGGCATTTGCCGACTTGACCCTGTGCTTCGGCCTTCTGCCCAACCCCGACATCAGCGTAATAGGCGTGGGCTGGTTTATCGGCATCGTGTTCCTCTTCTACATTATGTTCCCGTTCTTCGTGTTCCTTATCGACAATAAGCGTCGAGCCTGGTTCACGCTCGCCATAGCGCTGTTGTTCAGCTACGTCACCTACGCCTACTTCGGCGAAGACTCGGCGCGCACGCTCCAGTCGGATTTCAACGCCGCCTTCGTCACCACTGACGTCAGCTTCAAGAGTATGGCCATCGCCGGCCCGATATTCCTCGTGGGCGGACTGGTATTTCTCTATAAGGACAAGATAGCCCCGTGGGTGGAGCGTCACAACCTCGTGATGCTCGCCATCGCCGTGGCAGTGACCGCCTGCTACTACCTCGTGGCCACCAATACCGACCAGCCGTTTGTAATCCTCGTGATGAGCGCCATCTTCGACGCCGCCTGGATCAGCTACGGCATCGGCGCCAAGGACCGCATAATGAATAGCCGCTTTGTGAAGTACGTCACCAAGATATGTATGGAGATCTTCCTCTGCCATATGTTCTTCTTCCGCGCCGTGCAATTTCTCCACCTCGAGAACCACATCGCCAATGGCGCCCTACTCTACCTCGTGACCCTCATTCTCACCGGCATTCTCACCGTGGGCTTCTCCCATCTGATTAAGTTCTACATCTTTCCCCGCCTCAAAATAGGCTGACGCAGCTATGAAGATTACCGTAACCGGCACCCGAGGTATCCCCGACATCATGGGCGGGGTGGAGACCCACTGCGAAGAGCTGTTTCCGCGCATCGTGAAGCTCGGCGCCGACGTCACCGTGGTGCGCCGGCAGAGCTACGTCAAAGAGCCGCTTGCCGAATGGCACGGCGTGAAGCTCGTAGATGTGGCCACGCCTAAGCGCAAAGCCTTTGAGGCTATTGTCCACACCTTCCGCGCCATCAACAAGGCCAAGAAGCTGGGCACCGACATCCTCCACGTCCACGCCATAGGGCCGGCGATGCTCGCCCCCTATGCCAAGATGCGCGGTATGAAGGTGGTATTCACCCACCACGGCCCTGACTACGACCGCGACAAGTGGGGCTTCGCAGCCAAGACGATGCTCAAGCTCGGCGAGCGTATGGGCTGCCGATATGCCGACGAGGTGATTGTAATCTCCGAGGTCATCAAAGAGCTGATAGCCCGTAAATACGGCCGCACCGAGCACGTTGACCTAATCTACAACGGCGTGCCAGCCCCCGACGTGTGCGACTATCCTGAGTACTTCCAAGAGCTGGGCATCGAGCCGCACCGCTATGTGCTCGGCATGTGCCGCTTCGTGCCCGAGAAGAACCTTCACCACCTTGTGGAAGCCTTCGGGCGCATCGACGCCCACGGCTGCAAGCTCGTGCTCGCCGGCGACACCGACTTCGAGGACGACTACTCACGCTCGCTCAAGGAGAAGGCCAGCAAGGCCGGCGTGGTACTCACCGGCTTCGTCAAAGGCCGCAAGCTCCACTCGCTCCTGAGCCAAGCGCGCTGCTACTGCCTGCCGTCGAGCCACGAAGGGCTCCCCATCGCCCTCCTCGAAGCTATGAGCTACAGCCTGCCGGTGGTGGTAAGCAACATCCCGGCCAACAAAGAGGTGGGGCTGCCCGACGAGTGCTACTTCCCTTGCGGCGACGTCAAAGCCCTGGCCGAGCGCCTGCAGCCGCTCGTGGAGGGCGACTTCGCCCCTCGCGCCTACGATATGCAGAAATACGACTGGGACCGCATCGCCCGCCAGACGATGCAGGTGTACCGCTCGGTCGCAGCTCGCTAAAGCCCGATTCTAACGACATCACTATCAGTCAGTTATGAAACTGAAAGTACTGGCCTGCGCTGCACTTATGGCCCTCGTCCTTATAGCTTGCGGCGACGACGAGCCGGCCCCTTCGGGCGGCGGCACCACACCTGCGCCCGCCACCGGCGGTGACGACACCACTCCACGGCAGCCCTCTAAAAGCAACCCGATGAACATCTTCGCCCACTATATGCCGTGGTTTGAGACTCCGGAATCGAACGACGACGCTTGGGGCTGGCACTGGACGATGAACACCCGCAATCCCGCCGTGGTCGATGCCGAAGGTCGCCGGCAGATTGCCTCCCACTACTATCCGCTCACCGGCCCATACGCATCGAGCGACGATGCCGTCCTCGACTATCAGTGCCTATTGATGAAATACTCGGGCATCGATGGCGTGATGGTCGATTGGTACGGCACAGCCACAATCTACGACTATCCCCTTATCAAGCGCAACACCGAGCGCCTGGCAGCCGCCATAGAGCGCAACGGGCTGAAGATGGCAATCGTGTATGAAGACGCCACGCTGCTCAACGCCGCCACCTCGGCCGACGAGCGCACGGCGCAAGCCAAGCGCGATATGCAATATCTTCAAAGCAACTTCTTCACGCGCGACAGCTACGTGAAGATTGCCGCGCGGCCGCTGCTGATGGTGTTCGGCCCGCAAGCCTTGACGTCGCCGGCGCAATGGGAAGAGGCTCTCAGCGCATTATCGACGAAGCCGTGCTTAGTGTGCCTCAACGGCCACAGCTCGCGTGCCGGCAGCCTGTCGGCCGGCGAATTTGTGTGGATAAATCCCGCGCCCGACTATAGCGTGGCCTCACGCTTCGCCACCTATATAGGCGGAGCGATGCCGGGCTTCCGCGACTACTACGTGGAAGGCGGCGACCGCGCCACCGGCTACACCACCTACGACCGCGAGAACGGAGCGCTCTTCAGCCGCCAACTCGCGGCGGCGCGCTCGGCCGGCCTCGGCTATCTGCAGGTGACCACCTGGAACGACTACGGCGAAGGCACCGTCATTGAACCTACGCGCGAGTACGGATATCAGTATCTGACGGCTCTGCAGCAGTTTGCCGGCGTGGATTATCGCCAATCACATCTTGAGCTTATCAGCCGCTGGTACGCCGCCCGCGTGGCCCACCCCCGCGATACTCGCGCCGAGAAAGCGCGCCTCTACCTGGCCGCCCTGATGCCCGAGAGCGCCCTACCCATCATCCAAGAGCTCGAAGCCGAGTGACCCCGGCACAGCCTCCGCCTGACTATAGTTACTATAGAATCTATAGCGACTATAAAGGCTCCTATTGATATTGCCCTCGCACGCGCCGAGCGCCCTTTGCTGACTGCACTTGCACACCACCGGAATTTTTGCTATCTTTGTCATTTGGATTATACCGATTATTAACCAATAACTACATATCCTTATGCTCAAACGATTCCTTATTGCAGCTGTCGCCATCGCATTGGCAACTTCGGCAAGCGCCAAGCCCCAAAAGGCTGAGCCGGTCAACCCCGACAGCACGGGCTTCACATTTACCGACATCATCAACATTCCCGTCACCCACATGGGCGACCAGAACCGCACCGGCACCTGCTGGTGCTTCTCCACCAACTCCTTCTTCGAGAACGAGATACTGAAGAAGACCGGCAAGAGGGTCAACCTCTCAGAGATGTTTGTCGTGAACCACTGCTATCGCGATAAGGCAATGAAATACATCCGTATGGATGGCGAAATCAACTTCGCGCAGGGCGGTAGCGCACTCGATGTGCCCTACGTGTGGCGCAACTACGGTATGGTGCCCGAAGAGGTCTATTCCGGCCTCAACTACGGCGACGACAGCCATAACCACTCCGAGCTGGCCTCGGTGCTGACGTCCTACGTAGGCTCCGTGAAGACGCTCCCGCAGAAGAAGCTCACCTCGGCCTGGCACCGCGGCCTCTGCGCGGTCATCGACGCCTATCTGGGCGAGCTCCCCACCTCGTTCCGCCACGAGGGTGTGACCTACACACCGCAAACTTATGCCGCCTCGCTCGGCATCTCGATGGACGACTACGTGCCGCTCACTTCGTTCACCCATCACCCATTCGACACCAAATTCATTATGGAGGTGGCCGACAACTGGGTGTGGGGCGAATACGTCAACATACCGCTCGACGACTTTAAGGCCGTGGTGGATAACGCCCTCGAGAACGGCTTCTCGGTAGCTTGGGCCGCCGACGTCAGCGAGCCGGGCTGGCAGTGGAAGAACGGCTTCGCCGTGCTCCCCCGCGAGATTAAGCCCGAAGAGATGGACAGCACCGAGTACGCCCGCTGGAGCAAAATCTCCTCGAAGGAGCGCACCGAGGACCTCAAGGTCATCACCGGTCCCGTGCCCGAAATCGAGGTGACGCAGCAGCTTCGCCAGGAGTGGTTCGACAATCACGAGACCACCGACGACCACGGTATGGTCATCGTAGGCAAAGCGCGCGACCAAGAGGGCAACCTCTATTATAAGGTGAAGAATTCGTGGAACACCAATCAGCTCTACGACGGCTACATCTACGTGTCGGAGGCCTACTTCCTCGGCAAGACGCTCGACATCTGCGTCAACCGTGAGGCCATTCCGAGCCATATCCTCAACCGCATCAGCCATCTGCTCCCGTAATACAAGGCGATGATTATCAAGAGTCTTGCCATACAGAACTACAAGAACATAGCCCAGGCGTCGCTTGAGCTGTCGCCGCGTATCAACTGCTTTACCGGCCGCAACGGTATGGGCAAGACCAACGTGCTCGATGCCATCTACTATCTGAGCGTGTGCCGCAGCTTCAACAACTGCCCCGATTCGCTTGTGGTCACCTACGACCAGCCGTTTATGATGCTGCGGGGCGACTACGAGCGGCGAGGCGAGCAGGAGCAGATCTCCTGCGGCATCCAGCGTGGCAAGGGAAAGACCGTAAGGCGCAACGGCAAGGCCTACCGCCGCATCAGCGAGCACATAGGGCTGCTGCCTGTGGTGATGGTGTCGCCCGACGACCAGCGCCTCATCAGCGGCGGCACCGACGAGCGGCGCCGATTTATCGACCTCATCATAGCGCAAAGCGATGCCGACTATCTCAGCGACCTCATTCGCTACAACCGCTCGCTCGAGAGCCGCAACGCCCTGCTGCGCGCCGAGGTCACCGACCACCTGCTCTACGAAAGCGTCGAAGCCTCGCTCGCTGCCGCAGCTGCCGCAATTTTCAAAAAGCGCTGCCGCTGGCTCACCGACTTCGCCCCGATTTTCAGCCGCTACTACGCCGAAATCTCGGGCGGTGCCGAGCCGGTGGAGCTGCGCCTTATAAGCCACCTCCACGAGGCACCGATGGCCGAACTTCTCGACCACTATCGCAGCCGCGACATCGCCATGGGCCATACCACCGTAGGTATCCACCGCGACGACCTCGAGCTCGACCTCCTCGGCCACTCGATGCGAAAGGTAGGCTCGCAAGGGCAGTGCAAGACCTTCACCGCCGCGCTGCGCCTTGCCCAGTTCGCATTCCTCAAGCGCCAGGCCGACATCACCCCGATACTGCTGCTCGACGACATCTTCGACAAGCTCGACGCGCAGCGCGTGGCCAATATCATCAACGTGGTGGCAGGCACGGAGTTCGGCCAGATTTTCATCACCGATACCGACCGTACCTACATCGACGAGCTGATAGCCCGCACCACCGGCGCCGGCGGCCACAGCTCTTTCACCGTGGAAGGAGGCCACATCGAAGCCGCCCTATGAAGCTGCAGAACGCCCAACCGATCGACGCGCTCATCGACGCTATGCTCAAAGAGCAGAACCTCGACGTCCGCCTCCTCGAGCAGAAAATCATTGACAACTGGCCATCAGTGGTGGGTCCAGCCATCAATAAGATGACCACGCGCCGCTACATCGCCGACGGCAAACTCTGCGTCGACATCGCTTCGGCCCCCCTGCGCAACGAGCTGATGATGCACCGCTCGAGCCTCACCGCCGCCCTCAATGGGTCGGTGGGTCGTGACGTAATAACCGACGTAATAATACGATAAGATATGCAAGCCCGACACCCCGACACAGCCTCCCGCAAGCCCATTGCCACCGACGCCGTCACCGAGCATCGCTACCGTCATCGCTGTGAGCTCCAGATACGGTTTAACGACGTCGATGCCTTCGGCCACGTCAACAACTCGGTCTATTTCCAATTCTACGACACGGGCAAGTCGGCCTATTTCTATGAGGTGAACGGCTCGCTCGCCGCCGACGGGCTCGGTGTCGTAATCGCCAACGTCAACTGCACGTTTATCACGCCCATCGAGTTTGGCGAGCCCATCGCCGTCGAAACGCAGGTAAGCTCCGTAGGCGAGAAAAGCTTCACTATGAAGCAGCGCATCATCAACACCTCCACCGGCGAGGTCAAGAGCTACGCCACCTCGATTATGGTGGCTTTCGACATCAGGAAGAAGGCCTCAGTGGAGATTACCCCGCTCTGGCTCGGCAACCTGAGCAAATTCGAACACCGCGACTTCGCCCAAAGCCGCGCCACAGCTACACAACTCTGATTATGAACGACATACGACTTACAATGCAACACATTCTCGAGGCCGAAAGCCGAGCTATCGCCGCTATCCCCGTCACAGGGGAATACGAGCGCGCCGTAGAGCTGATTCTCGACCGGGTACACCGCCGTGGCGGCAAACTCGTAGCCTCGGGAATGGGCAAATGCGGACAGATAGCGATGAACATCGCTACCACCTTCGCCTCCACCGGCACGCCGGCCGTGACGCTCCACCCGAGCGAAGCGCAGCACGGCGACCTCGGTATCCTGCAGCCCCACGACCTGATGCTCCTGCTCTCCAATTCGGGCAAGACCACCGAGATTGTGGAGCTGGTCACCCTCGCCCGCGCCTTCATCCCGCAGCTGCCCATCATCGTGGTCACCGGCACCCCCGACAGCCCGCTGGCGCAGCTGGCCGATGTCACCCTGGCCACGGCTCCGGCGCCCGAAGTGTGCCCCTTAGGCCTTACGCCCACCACCTCAACCACTATGATGACCGTCATAGGCGATGTGCTCGTGGTGTCGGTGATGGAAGCCATAGGATTCACCCGCGAGCAGTACGCCCTGCGCCACCACGGCGGATACCTCGGCCATAAAGCCTCAGCGGCACAGAAAGGAGGTGATGACAATGCGTAAAGTCATCGCCATAGGCGAAGCCGGCTTCGACATAGTGTTTGACGCCGCCAAGCCCGTAGCCGCCTACCCCGGCGGACGCATTCTCAACGCCGCAGCCTCACTCGCGCGTGCCGGCGTGCCCACCTCGTTCGTGGGCGAATGTGGCACCGACTACTTCGGCGACCTCATCGCGGCCCATCTCCAAGAGTGCGGCGTCGATATCCGCCCCCTCGACCGCTTCACCGAAGGCACCACGGCCATCACGACCATCACGCCAAGTGGGCACATCGCCTACGGCACTTACCCCGACGACCGCTTCGACGTGGTGTGGCCCCGCATCGACGAGAACGACATACTGCTCTTCGGCTCGCATATCGCCGTGGAGGCCGACGTGCGCACCCGACTCTTCGAAATCGTGCGCTACGCCAAGGAGCGCAAAGCCATCATCGCCTATCTGCCGGGATTCGCTATCGACAAAAGCTTCCGCGCCACCCGCATCCTGACCGCCCTGCTCGAGAACCTCGAAATCGCCGACCTCGTGATTACTGATGCGGCCGACATCGAAGCGCTCTTCGAAACTGCCGACGACGCCGAGGCCTATCGCGAGCATATAGGCTACTACTGCCCCAACTACGTCCACGCCGACGCTTCGCGCGCCATCCGCGTGCATCAGCCTTCGGGCTGCACCGCCATCGCCGCCGCTGCCGCGCAGCCGGCATCGCCTCTTGGGTGGATTGCCGGGCTGGTGGCCGGCACCATTGCCGGGCTTATCGCCGCCGACGTCACCCACGCCACCGTAGGCAGCATCACGGCCGCGCAGCTGAAGGTCATTGCCGACCACGCCACGCGATTTGCCGCTTCGGCCGGCAGCTCCGCCGCCAATGTCATCGACAGCTCGATATCTATCAACCCCTTATCATAACGCCATTATGAAACCGTTGCCTCAATCTCTACTGCAACCGCCCGAAGGGGCCTCCGAATCAATCCTCGGCCTATACGCCCGCCTCGCCCGCTTCGAGCACCTTATCGACGGAACCGACGAGCGACAAGCCCTTCAGGCCGCCGTCGATATCCTCACCGGCATCGCCGACCACGAGCAGCGCCAAGGCCCTGATTGTCAAGCTATAGTGGCCGTGCTCATCTACGACCTGGCCCGATTCCACTTCGCCGCCGGACGTTGCGAAGTGGCCGAACGGCTGATAGTGCAATCGCAACGCCGACTCGAGCGCCTCGCCAAGGCCGACGCTATGCGCTTCGCCGCCGCCCTGCCCATCGTGCTTCAATCGGTGGCCGAGATTTACCAAGAGCGCATCACCAAGCACAATACCCTTGCCCACTACCAAGCCGCCTCGGCCGCGCTCCTCGCCGCCGGAATGCAAGGCGACAGCAACGCCATCGCCGCGCTCGTCGATGCCCTATGCAAGGAGGGGCGCCTCCTGCTCGAAATGGGCAGCTACCGACAGGCTATCGGCTACTTCACCCGTGCCCTGCGCTACTACAAGAAAGTGTCGTCGGCCACCGATGCCCGCTACCTCGAAATCTCCTTCGACCTCGCCTCGGCGCTAATCCACACGCCGCCGCGCCGCGACACCGGATACGCCCTGCTGCAATCGCTGCGCACCCTCGCCGCGCGCCTCAACGACGCCGACCGCCTCGCCGCAATCGATGAGATGCTCGCAGAGCGACCGCGCCTCGACCGATTCACCGCCTTCCGTCACATCATAGGTATCTAAAACTTAATCTTGCTATATGTCATCATCACTCCGTAAAACCCAAGAATTCCGCTCCCCCATAGCCTACTACACCGAGGGAGCACGCATAGGCATCGTCGTAGCCGACTGGAATAGCGACATCACCCACTCGCTGCTCAATGCCGCGCTCGAGACCCTCAGCGAGCGGGGTTGCCCCGACGAGTGCATCCAAGTGCACCACGTGCCCGGTACCATCGAGCTAACATTCGGCGCCTCGGCCTTAATTTCCTACGGCGAAGTCGATGTGGTAATCGCGATAGGATGCGTCATCAAAGGCGACACGCCCCATTTCGACTACGTATGCTCATCGGTCACACAAGGCATCACAGCCATCAATTCCGACTCCGACGTGCCGGTGATCTTCGGCGTCCTCACCGTCGACAATCTCGAGCAAGCCATCGAGCGCACCACAGGCTCTTTAGGCAATAAAGGTACCGAATTTGCCGAAGCAGCATTAAAAATGTGCGAGTTTTCTTTGCGGTTGCAGAAAAAAGACCTAACTTTGCCGTACTGAAACTAACGGGTACTTTCCAGAGTGGCCAAATGGGGCAGACTGTAAATCTGCTGGCTTACGCCTTCGGTGGTTCGAATCCATCAGTGCCCACCTCCAATCGCGCGATGCCGAGGCCCCTTACGCCGCCGAATGACGCAACGGCACGCCGCCGAATGACGCAACGGCACGACGATTGATTCGCGGAAGTAGCTCAGTTGATAGAGCAATAGCCTTCCAAGCTATGGGTCGCGGGTTTGAGTCCCGTCTTCCGCTCCAC
>CAMHGU010000044.1 GCA_946184715.1 uncultured bacterium
GTGGTGATGTTGTAGCGACCTTCAACCTTGAGGTTGATAGTGCCTTCTTCACCGGTTTCGATTACGAGAGCCTCAGCAATGAAGGCTTCGCCGAGCTTGTTCTGGATGTTTTCACCACCCTGAGGGATGCCGGTGTAGAGTTCGTTACCGAGCTCAATCCAGTAACCGCCGGCCCATTCAGTAGCGCCTTCCCAAGTGGGGAGGTTAGTGATCTTGAATTCGGTGGGGAGAGTGCCGTTGAGGGCGAGGCGATAAGTGCCGTCTTCCTCCTTGGCAATCTTGTGGAATTCAGTCTGACCTTCGGTCGATTCCCAGTCAGCGAGATAGTAAGCGTCAACGTTGATAGCGCAAGCCACCTTGAGGTTGAGCGTACCGTCCTGATTTTCGGAGATGATAATCTTCTGAGCAACAACGTCTTCGCCGAGCTTGTTGACCATATTGTCGCCGCCTTGCGGGATGTTGTTGTATTGTACGTTGGCGTTGATCCAGTAGCCAGAGCCCCAGTCGCGGCCTTCCCAAGTTTCGGAAGTAGTGATCTTGAACTCAGCGGGGAGAGTGCCGTTGAGGGCGAGCTCATATTCGCCTTCGTTTTCAGAGGCAACAAACTTCACGAACGAAGGAGTTTCGCCTTCGCCGAAGCCCGAAGCGAGGAAGTAGTCGGTAACTACGACGGGAGTTTCACCGAGGACGGTGAGCTTGAGGCTGTCGTTTTCACCGATAGTGGCACGGAGGCCGCTGATTACGAAGTTCTCGGGGAGCTTGTTGAAGAGGTTGGCGTCGCCACCTTGAGGCACTTTGTACTCGAGGTTGCCTTCTTGCAGCCAGTAGCCGGCACCCCACTGCAGGCCGTTCCAGCCTTCTTCGCTTGTGATCTTGAACTCTTCGGGGAGAGCGTCAACTGCGAGAGTGTAAACGTCTTCGTTGTTCTCGGTAGCCTTGGTGAAGGCGGTGAAGGTAGTTTCACCGGTGCTCCAGTCGGCGAGATAGAGAGCGGTGATTTCTACTTTACCCTCTTCGCCCACAGCGGTAAGGTTGAGGCTGTTGTCGGCGTTAAGAGTAGCGCGGAGAGCTGTAAGAGTGAAGTTCTCGGGGAGCTTGTTGAAGAAGTTAGCATCGCCACCTTCGGGGATGTTAGCATATTCGAAGTTACCCTTTTCAATCCAGTAGCCCTGACCCCATTGCTTGCCACTCCAATTAGCGGCGCTTGTGATCTTGAACTCTTCGGGGAGAGTAGTTACAGCGAGAGTGTAAACAGTGGCTTCGTTTTCAGTAGTCTTGGTGAAGGCTGTGAAAGTAGTCTCCTCACCACTCCAGTCAGCGAGATAGAGATCGCTTACTGTAACAGTCTCATCAGTGAGATTCGAGCCGTCGAAAGTAACGGTTTCGTTAACGAGGTCAACGGTAACGCCGAGGTTGCCCACCTTGTTGGCGAAAATCCAGTTACCCTTACCGGCTACGATAGCGCCAGTGTAGGTGCCATTGGTGAATGTAACGGCGTGGTTGTCGCCATCGTCAACAGCGGAGCCATAGGAGCTGCCGTTGTCCCAAGCGTTTTCGCCGAGAGTGCCGTAGAAACGGAACTGCTGGTCAGCGCCGCCTGTAAGGGCTACAGTACCGGTGTAAACACCTTCGCCATCACCGGTAAGAACAATCGACGATGCAGCAATATCCCACTCGTTGGGAGTACCTACTACATAGAGGTTCTCGGGAAGAGTCGGGCCGGCTTGAGCGGTCTTAACATAGAGAGTGTTGGCTCCGTTGGCATCGGCATTGTCAAATGTCACGGTAAGAGACTCAACTTCGTAGCCTGCGGGGATAGTGAGGTTGCCACCATTGTACACAAGGGTAAGATTCTGGTTGACGGTGAGGCCAGTACCACCATAGTTGATAGTACCCCACGAGCCGTCGGCAATCTTAAACTCCTGACCGGCAGCTACAGCTTTTTCGAGAACGAAAACGCCGTCACCCTTGTCAACGAACTGATAAGCAGCCTGAGCATTCCATTCGTTTTCCTGCCCACGGAGATAGATGCCTGATTCGGTAGTCTTGGTACCGGTAATGGTGAGGGCACCTGTCTGGGTGTTGAGAGTGATAGTAGCATCAGTGTAGGTTGCGTCAAGACCGAGGTTGTAGTTGCCGCCACTGGTAGTGGTGAAAGCGGTACCTGCGGTTACGATGTGGTCAGCAGCTGTTGCGGCAGCATACTTAGTTGACCAGTCGGAGCTTGCGATGGCAAACTTACCCTGAATCTTCACGCCGGTAAGCTCAACCACGTTGGCCGTCTGAGTCGACTTAAACTGATAAGTGGAAACAGCGTTCCAGTCCGAACCCGTGATGGGGCCACGGAAATAAAGGTCGACAACGCCCACGGGCTTCTCACCCACAGTGATAGTCTTGTTGGTGATGTCAACTACTACTTTCTGAGCACCAGCAGCGGGGCTTACAAAGCAGTTTTCCGATTTTGTCATTGTGTAAGTCTCGCCATAGCTTACTTGCAGGCCATTGCTCGACGAGCCATAACGATTAGCATTAAGCGTGGACCAGTCACCGGCATTGCTACCGAGCTGGGTGGCAATGCCAAAGTAACCGCCAGCGTTGAAGGTGATTGTGCCTTCATAAACCTCAGGACTGGTGGATGTCTGGGTAAGAGCAGTACCTACGTTACCGCCCCAACTTTGACCATTCACACCATCACCAATGACATAGCACGCAGCGTTGGCATTAAAGCCCACAAGCGCTGCAGCAGCTAAAATCAGTGTAAAGATTTTTTTCATGCTGAAAAAAGGTTTTGTTGGTTAATAAAAATTGTTAGTTAAAGGTTAGTTCACATTAAGGTTAATGCTCGGTTTCATAGGTAGCAAGGCGCTCACAGTAAGGTTGCTGCGTGTAGCTCGCAAGCCTATTCGCACAAGCACCGCAAATATACATATTTTTTCCAATACAAAGTACAAATTTTCAGCATTTTTTTTGCAATACCTTCCTGAAAGGGCCTGAAGCGACTTCGCTCGAAAGTGCCACAATAATTCGCATCGGTGCCAATGCGATATACCTTATATATATGCTGACGCCGCGGCGCCGCCCCGCTATTCCGTATATGAATAAAAATTGCTAACTTTGTGAGTTGATTACAGCTATGACCGAAAGCAACGATTTCTTGAAAAGCCGAGGGCCCTGGCGCGATTTGATAGTGTATCAGAAGGCAGAATGCCTTTATGATGTGACCTATTACTTCGCGCACACCTACATGGAGCGAGGCGACCGCACCGTCGACCAGATGGTGCAGGCTGCTCGTTCGGGCAAGCAGAACATAGTGGAAGGCTCGGTGGCGGCTGCGACTTCGAGCGAGACCGAAATCAAGCTATTCAATGTGGCGAGAGCCTCGCTCCAAGAGCTGATATGCGACTACGAGGATTATCTGCGCGTAAAAGGATTGGAGCAATGGCCCGTAGATAGCCCGAAATGCATTCAGGCGCGCAAAGCTTGCAAGGCTCACTCCGATTCCGCTTTCTATAGAGAAGCCATTGCCAAGCGCAGCGATGGCGCTATAGCCAATATCGCAATTACCTTAATTCATCAGATTGACAATATGCTGGGCAAGCTTATTCACAAGGCTAAAGAACGCTTTCTGGAAAAAGGCGGAGCGCGCGAGGAGATGACACGAGAGCGCCTCAAAGCGCGCAAAGCCGGCTTTCCCACTAAAGAATAGGAACTATGGGAATAATGAGAGCTATGAGAACTATAGATTATGGAAGCAATGGGAATCTCGCCCATAGCTCCCATAATTCCCATTATTCCCATAGTTCCCATCAATCACAGTAACGACAATTACAATCAGCGAGGATATGAATCAACTGCTACGAATGATAGAGCGGCAAGCGGAGCACAAAGGGCTACGCGACGCCATCCGCTACCGCGATGATGCCACAGGCACCTGGGAAGGCATCACCTGGAGCCACTTCAACACGCTATCGAAGGAGATTGCCCTGGCGATGCACGCCCTGGGCGTGAAAACCGGCGATAGAATCGGGCTTTTTTCGCCCAATATGCCCGAGATGCTGATTACCGACTTTGCGGCGATGCGTAACCGCGCCATCCCCGTGCCCATCTACAGCACCCTTGAGGTGAAGGAGGTGCAGTATATCATCGACGATGCCGGGATAGAGCTGCTCTTTGTGGGCGCGCAGGAGCATTACGAGCGCGCACGCAAGCTCAGCGGGGTGCGCCGCATAGTGGTGTACGACCGCACGGTGAAGCTCGCTACCGACGACCACGACACCATCTACTTCCACGGGCTGTACCCATTGGGGCACGCGGCCGACGCAGCCGCGCGCGACGAAGTGGCCAAGCGGACCGCCGAAGGCGCCCCCACCGACCTTGCCTGCCTCATCTACACCTCAGGCACCACCGGCGACCCCAAAGGCGTGATGCTCCCCCATTCCTGCTTCGACTCCCAGATGGAGAGCCACCTGCGGCGCCTGTCGATGCTCAGCGACGGCGACCTCGCCTTCTCGTTCCTGCCGCTGTCGCACGTGTTTGAGCGCGGCTGGGTGTACTTCTGCCTCACCCGCGGAATGACCGTGGCTCTCAACCGCAACCCGCGCGATGTGATGCGCAACCTGCGCGAGGTCAACCCCAACGCTATGAGCAATGTGCCCCGCTTCTGGGAAAAGGTGTACATCGCCATCAACGACAAGATTAAGGCGATGAACTGGGCCAAGAAGCTCTTTGTGAAATACGCCGAGCTGGTGGGGCGCATCCGCAACATCCGCTATCTGGGCAGCGGGCGCCAGGCGCCGATGCTCATAGAGCAGCAATACCGCTTCCTGGAGAAGGCCGTCTTCCGCCAGCTGCGCCGCGTCATAGGCGTGGAGCGCGGCAAGCTGTTCCCCACGGCGGGAGCGAAAATCTCCGATGACATCGTGCGATTTCTGCAATCGGTGGGTATCAACATCTGCGTAGGCTACGGCCTGTCGGAGACCACGGCCACCGTAAGCTGCTTCCCCCCTACGGGCTACAAGATAGGCTCCATAGGGCTGCCGCTCGAATCGGTGAGTGTCAAGATAGGCGACAACAATGAGATTCTCGTGAAAGGCCCCACCGTCACCAGCGGCTACTACCGCAATCCCGAAGCCACTGCGGCGGCATTCACGCCCGACGGCTACTTCCGCACCGGCGACGCCGGCTCCATCGATGCCCAAGGCAACCTCTACATCACCGACCGCATCAAAGACCTCTTCAAGACCTCCAACGGCAAATACATAGCGCCGCAGCAGCTCGAGACCCTGCTGCCCACCGACCGCTACATAGAGCAGGTGGCCATCATAGGCGACCAGCGCAAATTCGTGTCGGCCCTGGTGGTGCCCAACTTCGACAACCTGCGGCAATACGCCGAAGAGGAGGGTATCCAGGCCACTACCGACGCCGACCTCGCCGGCTCGGAACTAATACACCAGATGATATCGCAGCGCATCGACCGGATGCAAGAGCACCTCGCCTCGTATCAGCAAGTGAAGCGCTTCACCCTGCTGTCGCGCCCCTTCTCCGTGGAGAACGGCGAGCTGACCAACACCCTCAAGCTCCGCCGCGCCGTGGTCAACAAAAACTTCCGCCGCGAGATTGAAGAGATGTACAAAGAGTAAACCGAAACCCCACAATAGCCAATGATAACACAAGACCAACTCAAAGCCGCTACCGAGCGCACCGAAGCCCTGCGCCGCTACCTCGACATCGACACCAAGCGCATAGAGCTTGAAGAGGAAGAGCTGCGCACCCACGTGCCCGACTTTTGGAACGACCAGAAGCGCGCCGAGGCACAAATGAAGAAAATCAAGGGTATCAAATTCTGGATAGAAGGCTACACCGAAGTGGAGCAGATGACCAATGAGCTGCAGCTGGCCTTCGACTTTGTGAAAGAAGGCCTCATCAGCGAAGCCGAGCTTGATGAGCAATACGCGAAAACCATCGATGCAATCGAGCGATTAGAGCTACGCAATATGCTGCGCCTCGAAGAGGACAAGCTCGGCGTGGTGCTCAAAATCAACTCCGGGGCCGGCGGCACCGAGAGCCAGGACTGGGCGCAGATGCTGATGCGCCTCTACCTACGCTGGGCCGAGAAGCACGGTTACAAGACCGCCATCACCCAGCTCACCGAGGGCGACGACGCCGGCATCAAGTCGGTCACCATCAACATCGAAGGCGACTACGCCTACGGCTACCTCAAGAGCGAGAACGGCGTGCACCGCCTCGTGCGCGTATCGCCCTACAACGCGCAAGGGAAGCGAATGACGTCGTTTGCCAGCGTATTTGTGACGCCACTTGTGGATGACACTATCGAGATTCACGTGTCGCCGGCCGACATCTCGTGGGACACCTTCCGCTCGGGCGGTGCCGGCGGTCAGAACGTCAACAAGGTGGAATCAGGCGTGCGCCTGCGCTACCACTACAAAGACCCCTACACCGGCGAGGAGGAGGAGATACTCATCGAGAACACCGAGACCCGCGACCAGCCCAAGAACAAAGAGAACGCCATGCGCCAGCTGCGCTCCATCCTCTACGAGAAAGAGCTTGAGCATCGCCGCCAAGAGCAGCGTAAGATAGAGGACAGCAAGATGAAGATAGAATGGGGCTCGCAGATACGCAGCTACGTATTCGACGACCGCCGCGTCAAGGACCATCGCACCAACTACCAGACCAGCGACGTCAACGCCGTGATGGACGGCGACATCGACGCCTTCATCAAAGCCTACCTTATGGAATTTGCCGGACAAGGCGACTAACCCCTCTCTCACTACCGCTATGGCAATGCATTGGAACCGACTCATCAGCGACCTCCGCTTCGGGATGGAGGACTACACCGAGCATCGCTCGGAAATACGCAGCGACTTCCAGCGCGACTACGACCGGTTGATATTCTCGTCGTCGTTTCGCCGGCTGCAGAATAAGACCCAGGTGTTTCCGCTACCGGGCAGCATCTTCGTCCATAACCGCCTCACCCACTCCCTCGAAGTGGCCGGAGTGGGGCGCTCCATAGCCACCGAAGTGGCCAAGACCCTGATGAGCAAATACTCCGGCGAGCCGTGGACCGATAAGCTGATGAGCCTCAGCGAGATAGTGGCCGCCGCCTGCCTTGCCCACGACTTGGGCAACCCGCCCTTCGGGCACTCCGGCGAGAAGTGCATCGGCACCTTCTTCAGCGAAGGCCAGGGGCAGGAGCTGGCCCGCGAGTTCTCGCGTGAGCAGTGGCTCGACCTCATCAACTTCGAAGGCAACGCCAACTCGCTGCGGCTTCTCACCCACAGCTTCAACGGGCGACGCCGCGGCGGCTTCGCGATGACCTACTCAATGCTCGCCTCCATAGTGAAATACCCCTTCTCTTCGGCCTATGCCGGCACGAAGGGCAAATTCGGCTTCTTCACCTCCGAGCGCGAGAGCTACGCCCGCATCGCCGAGCATCTCGGCCTGTTGAGCCTCGGCCCCGACCGCTACGCCCGCCACCCCTTAGTGTATATCGTGGAAGCCGCCGATGACATCTGCTATCAGATTATGGACATCGAAGATGCCCACAAGCTCAAGATACTCTCCACGCGCGAAGCCATAGAGCTGCTGCTCGGCTTCTTCGACTATCACCGCCAGGAGCACATCACCGGCGTGATGCAAAATATCGGTGACAAGAACGAGAAGATAGCCTACCTGCGCTCGTGTGTCATAGGCGAGCTCGTCAAAGAGGCCGCCGCGGCGTTTCTCACCGGCGAGCAGGAGATGCTGGCCGGCACCTACACCGGTTGTATCATCGACCATATAGGCGAGCAAGCGCGCCGCGGCTACGAAGCCTGCACCCGCGTGGCCTACTCCAAAATCTACTGCGCCGCCAATGTGGTGGACATAGAGCTGGCCGGTAACCGCATCATCACCTTCCTGATGGAGAAGCTCATCGAGGCCGTGCGCTACCCCGAGCGCAACTATTCGCAGCTGCTGCTCAACAAGTTCCCCGAGCAGTACGAGGTCAACGCCCCGACGCTCTTCGGCAAGATACAGGCTGTGATTGACCACGTAAGCGGAATGACCGACGTGTATGCCCTCGACCTCTACCGCAAGCTCCACGGTATGAGCCTTCCGGCAGTGTAACCCATTGTCTTAACCTATATGAAGCGTATCATAATCATAGTGATGGTGGCGGCTGTGGTGGCCGCTTGTTCCCATAGTGCTCGGCAGTCGGCTCAAGGCGAGCCTGTCGGGCTTCGCTACGCCAAACTTCTCGCCATAGCGCGTCAGGGCGAGTGCTACGACGTGACCATACGCGACCCGTGGGGCGCCGACAGCCTTGCCGCGCTGCGCCGCTATTTCCTCGTGCCTCGCAGCCTCGACAATCCGCCTTCCGCGCCTGCCGGAGCCACCATAGTAAAGATACCGCTGGAGCACACCCTCGTGTACTCAGCGGTCCACACCGGAGCTATCGCCGAGCTTACCGGCTCGGTGAGCGCCGTGGCCGGCGTGTGCGACAAGCAGTATTTCACCGATACGGCTATGATGGCCGGCATCGCCTCGGGCGCCATTGCCGATTGCGGCAACTCAATGTCGCCCACGATAGAGAAGGTGGTGGAGCTGTCGCCCGATGCTATCCTCCTCTCGCCTTATCAGAATGCCAACTATGGCGAAATCACGCGGCTGGGTATCCCCATCATCGAGTGTGCCGACTATATGGAGAATACCCCGCTTGGGCGCGCCGAGTGGCTGCGGCTCTACGGGCTTCTCTATGGGCGTGCTGCTCGCGCTGACTCCATCTTTGCGGCCGTTGAGGCCCGCTACACTCAGCTCTCGGCTATGGCGCGCGGCGTGAAGTCGCGGCCTAAGGTCATCACCGAGAATGTAATCAACGGTATCTGGTATGTGCCCGGTGGCGACAGCTATATGGCCCACCTGCTCGATGATGCCGGCGCCCTCTATCCCTGGGCCGACAACCACAGCAGCGGCTCGCTGCAGCTCGATTTCGCGCAGGTATATGACGTGGCCCACGATGCCCGCTTCTGGCTCATCAAGACCTTCGACCTCGTCACCCTCTCGGCCCTCAAAGCCTCGTTCCCGCTCAACGACCGTATGGACGCCTTCCGCAATGGCGGCGTTTACGCCTGCAACACCGCCACATCGCCACTCTTCAACGAGTTCCCCTACCACCCCGAGCTGTTGCTCCACGACTTTATCAAGATATTCCACCCCGAATTGCAGCTCGAGGGCGAGTTGCGCTATTACCACCCTGTGAGCCGATGAAACGCCGTCGATTTCCCATAGTGATGACCGCACTGGCGGTGCTGCTCCTGCTGCTGATAGTGGGGTGCCTGCTCATAGGCTCGGTCGATATTCCGGCGCGCGAGGTGCTTGCCATTCTCACCGGCGGTGAGCCGTCGAAGGCCACGTGGGGCGTCATCGTGCTCCACACCCGCGTTCCGATGATCTGCACCGCCATTCTCGCCGGGGCTGCCCTCTCGGTGGCCGGCCTGCTGATGCAGACAGTCTTCAACAACCCGCTCGCCGGCCCGTCGATACTCGGCGTCTCGACCGGTGCCTCGCTCGGCGTGGCTATCGTGATGCTCTCGGCCGGCTTCGGCGTGGCGGCCGAGTCGATAGGCGGCTACACCGCCTCGCTCGTGGGCGCTATCCTGGGCGCTGCCGCCGTGATGGCCGCGCTGCTGGCCTTCTCGGCCGTAGTGCGCAGCAACACGATGCTGCTCATCGTGGGTATCCTGCTGAGCTATATCACGTCGTCGGCCATCTCGTTTCTCAACTTCTTCGCCACTGAAGAGGGCGTGCACAGCTTCGTGATATGGGGCTTGGGCAGCTTCACCGGGCTTACGCTCGACCGTCTGCCGGCGTTTGCCCTGCTCATCATAGTGTCGCTGGCGTGGGCCGCGCTGCTGGTGAAGCCGCTCAACGCAATGCTCCTCGGGCAGAACTATGCCGCCAACCTCGGCGTCAACACCCGCTCGGTGCGCAATCAGCTGCTCGTGGCCACCGGTCTTCTCACCGCCGTGGTGACCGCCTTCTGCGGCCCTATCGGCTTCCTCGGGCTTGCCGTGCCCCACGTGGCGCGGCTGCTGCTGATGTCGTCAAATCACAACACCCTGCTGCCGTGCACGGCCCTCGCCGGCGCTGTAGTGGCGTTGCTGTGTACTTTCATCAGCGTGCTGCCGTCGTCGGGCACTTTACCCATCAACTCCATCACCCCGCTCGTGGGCGTGCCGGTGATACTCTACATCATTGTCAACCGCCGCCGCATCCCTTATTTCAACTGATATGGAGCCGATACTCACCACCCGCCATCTGGCCATAGGCTACCGCGACGCCAAGCGCGACATCGAGGTGCTGCGCGACATCGACATCGCCCTCTATCGCGGCCAAGTCACCTGCCTGCTCGGCTCCAACGGGCGCGGCAAATCGACACTGCTGCGCACCCTTGCGGCCACGCAGCCGGCCCTTGCCGGCACCGTCGTGGCCGACGGGCACGACGTTTCCGCCCTGCCCAAGCGCCGCCTGGCGCGGCTCCTGAGCATCGTCACCACCGACCGCACCCTCGCCGGCGCCCTCACGGTGGAGGAGCTCGTGAGCCTCGGCCGTCAGCCCCACACCGGCTTCCTCGGCCGCCTCTCCGATGCCGACCGCCAAGCCGTGGCCGGCGCGATGGCCCTCGCCGGCATCATCGCTAAGCGCGCCGACTACGTGGCCAACCTCTCCGACGGCGAGCGCCAGAAGGCGATGATTGCCCGCGCGCTGGCCCAAGACACCGGCATCATTATGCTCGACGAGCCTACGGCGTTTCTCGACGTGGCCAGCAAGCTCGACACTATGCGGCTGCTGCGCGACATCGCCCGCCGCGAGCACAAGGCGGTGCTCCTGTCGTCGCACGATGTGGCCCTCGCGCTCCTCTTCAGCGACAGCGTAGTAGCCATCGGCCCCGACGGCCGCACCACGCAAGGCCCCGCTGCCGACGATGCCACACGCCGCCGCGTGGCGGCCCTCTTCGGCCCCGAGGCCGAGAAGTATCTCAACGCTATAATTCAACATTCTGCCCAATGATAAAGATTCCCGGCGCTATCTATATGGCTATGCAACCCGGTGGCTCTCAGGTCACTATAGCCCACAAATTTTACTACGGCGTGGCCGCCGAGATTGCCCGCAGCCTCAGCGACACCGCCTTTGCCGAGCGCTTCGGCGAGGCCGTGGTGGTGAAAACCGCGCTCGCCGCCGTGGGCTACTACGAGGACATCTCGGCCGATGCCGGCCTGTGGCGCACCTTCGTTACGGCCCACAAAGCCCTCTACAACCGGCTGCTACCCATCTTCGAAGCCGGCGACGACTACATCGAGAGCGAGCTCAACCGCGCCGACCTCAGCTTCCTCGTGTGGTACGTCACCGAGTGCGCCCAGCCGCGCCCGGGGCGGGTAAGCCCCTTCGACCCGGTGCTCGCTCAGGCTGTCGATATCATCTACGATATCCTCGACCGCTATTACGAGATGGCACCGCCGGCGGCCCACTATCGTCAGCTCGACGAAGTGGAGAACCTCCGCTCCGAGGAGCACGCCGCCACAGTGTGGGAGTATATGCACTGGCTCTTCCGCCGCAGCTACCTGATGCCGCACCCGTCGTTCGCCCCCGAGGAGAGCGCCGACGACGAGGCCGAGCAGCAAGCCATCAGCGACTATCCCACCGGCCCGTTGGCCCTCTATGCCCACGAGTGGCTCCAGCTCATTGCTGACCCCGACCTTGATGCCGCGCGCCACCTCGACGGCCGACGCCGGCACGTCACGCCCCATCGCTACTATGAGAAGTTTGTGGAAGCCACCGGAGGCGAGGTGATGCGCATTTTCCCCGACTACGCGAGCCTCAACCGCTTCTTAAGCGATGATATGGGTTGGGGCGAAGCCGGAGCTGAAGGCCACCTGCCGCAAGTGGCTGATGCCAAGAATTTTACGCTCTATGTCACTGCGGAGCGAGGACTGCTTGTGGCTGTCAATGTGGCGCAGTATATCGCCCTGCCCGGCAACGCCCTCTACGACCCTGCCGAGGCGCGCCGCCGCGCGTGGCTGCTGGTGGCCAAGCCCGGATTCTGCCCCATCGACCTCGTCAAGTATCTGTTTGCCAACGGCCTCGTGCCCGATGCCCGCTTCCCGTGGGACGACACCGGCCGCGTGCTGCTCGACAACTGGGACTTCTTCGCCCGCCTCTACCTTCAGCCCTACTACCGCGCCCGCTGAGCCGCGCCCGCCCGCTCACCCCATCAGCGCCGCGGCCGTTTGCTAATGATGGAATAAGATAGGAGTTCTGTGTAGTGAAAGCTACACAGAACTCCAAATTTTACGCCAATTTTTGGAATTGC
>CAMHGU010000045.1 GCA_946184715.1 uncultured bacterium
GTGCTCTTGTGCGATTCCTCCTCTACCACTTTGGCCTCGTCGGCGTCGAGCTTGATGATGTTGTTGCGAAGCATATCCACCTCTTTGTTAAGCTCTTCGATTTCGTGCGACTGGTTGCGAATGGTGGTGAGCAGCGAGTTGAGCTCTTCGTTCTCAATCTCTTCGGGGAATTGCTCGCCCACGCGCACCATAAAGTCGGAGAGTACGTTCATATAGTTGGTGAACGCCGTGTAGGGCGAATCGTAAGGGCTATAAGCGGAGTGGACATTGCCGTCGGCGAAGTGCTTGGTGCTCATGTAGAAGAAGTGGTCGCTGGCCTGGAGGTAGTACCAGTCCTGGCGAATACGCTTATCCTCGCAGAGGCGCACACGCTCGGCGATGCTATAGAGCTTCTCGAAGGCCTCGTTTTGGAGGCCATTGCCGAGCCAAGCTGAGGTGTCGCGGGCTTCGTCGCTCCACGAGATGGGGTGGGGAACCACCAGCTCGGCCACCGGTTTCAGCTTGCTGATAGCTTCCGATGGTGTCACGAAGCCGATGCCGTTCTCGAAGGCGAAACGCGGTAGCGCTTTGAAGAACTCGAAGATGCCCGACTCGCGAGGCTGCAGCTCGCCGAGGGTCTCATAGTTCATAAACAGGTTGATAATCTGTTCCTCTTGCGGGAGCTGGGCAATCCAGTTGATGAACTTATCGGCGGTGAGTGGGTACTCGCTCCACTCGGTGCTGCCGAAGCGGAAGGTGATGTCGTCGCTGAAGCGCGAGTTTTTGAGCAAGAGCTTCAGGCGCGGCGCCGTGGCTGCCGAGTACACATAGTTAGGCGACTTCCAGCCGAGGATATGCTTGGCGCCGTCGGTAATCATACCGCGGAATCCCATTGCGTAGGCCATCGAGGCGATGTCGTCGTTGTAGATCAGCTCGGTGTTGCGGAGCACCTTAGGCTTGACGCCGAAGAGCTGCTGAATCTTGCTGTCGTGCTCTTTCACCTGCAGGCGGAACTCTTCAGGGTCGGTGAGCGAAGCCAGCGAGTGGGCGTAGGTCTCGGAGAGGAACTCGACATTGCCGGTGGCCACGAGTTCTTTCATAGAGTCGATCCACTCGGGCACATACAGCTCAATCTGCTCGAGCGCGGTGCCGGTGATTGAGAAAGCCACTTTGAACTTGTTGCCGTAGGTGGCAAACATCTCCTTGAGCATCTGATTGGCCGGCAGATACGATCGATGGGCTATGCGAGTGATGATGTCGTCGTTGGCAAAGTCGTCGTAGTAGTAGTGGTCGTTACCGATGTCGAAGAATCGGTAAGTCTTCAGGCGAAACGGCTGATGAATCTGGAAATAGAAGCAGATCTGTTTCATATTATATAAGGTGTTATTTGTTACGGATAGAGGTTAGTGGACAAAGCGGCGATATATGTCGATTACTTTGCCGCCTTGTGTTTTCCAAAGGATGGTGTCCATTTCGGCGATGCCGTGGTCGTGGAGCTGTCGGTACATAGCGGGATAGCTGATGATGGAGTACATAGCATCAGCCATAGCGTCGATATCCCAGTAGTCGATTTTGATGACGTTGGAAAGGATCTCAGCGCAGCCCGACTGCTTGGAGATAATCGAAGGCACGCCCATCTGCATAGCTTCGAGGGGCGAGATTCCGAAGGGCTCCGATACCGATGGCATCACGTACACGTCGCTTGCCTTGAGCATTGAGTACACCTCTTTGCCACGGAGGAATCCGGTGAAATGGAAACGGTCGGCAATGTCGCGCTTGGCGACGAGGTCAATCATCTTCTCCATCATATCGCCGCTGCCGGCCATTACGAAGCGCACATTGCGCGTCTTCTGCAGCACTTTGGCAGCTGCTTCCACGAAGTATTCGGGGCCTTTCTGCATCGTGATACGGCCGAGGAAGGTGACCACTTTGTCTTTGCCTTTGTGGGCGGGGAGCGACTTAAGCTCGTCGCTGAGCGGCTCCACGGCGTTGTGGACGGTGGTGACCTTATCGGGGCTGATGCCGTACTTGTCGATTACCGTGCGGCGGGTAAGCTCGCTCACGGTGATGATGTGGTCGGCATTGTTCATACCATCCTTCTCGATGGCGAATACCGTGGGGTTGACGTTGCCGCGCGAGCGGTCGAAGTCGGTGGCATGCACGTGAATTACGAGCGGCTTGCCGGTCACCTGCTTGGCGTGGATGCCGGCAGGGTAGGTGAGCCAGTCGTGGGAGTGAATGATATCGAAGTCGAGGGTGCGGGCAATCACGCCGGCCACTATCGAGTAGTTGTTAATCTCTTCGATGAGGTTGTCGGGGTATCGGCCGGAGAACTCGATGCAACCGAGGTCGTTGGTGTATAGGCGAGAGAAGTCGGAGTAGATGTGGTCGCGCAGGCTGTAGTAAAGGTCGGGGTTCATAATGTTGCCTATGCGCTGAGCCACATAGTCGCGGTCCACGTCGCGCCACTGCACCGGCACGCAGTTGGCGCCGATGATGTTGGCAAATGAGCGTTCCTCATCGCCCCAGGGCTTTGGAATCACGAAAGTGATGTCCATGTCGCCGTTTTCATACATGCCTTTGGTAAGGCCATAGCTTGCAGTGCCGAGGCCGCCAAGAATATGAGGGGGAAATTCCCATCCGAACATTAAAGCTTTCATATCGGGAATGTGTTATTTGTCGATAATATGCAGGTTCTTGAATAGGCGGAGCACGGTGAGCACGCCGGCCACACTGGAAGCGAAGCTGATGGCGCCGCGACCGTAGAAGGGCGGGTTGCCGTCGTAAAGCTCGGAGAGCGAGCCGATGCAACCTTGTGTCATCTCGTCCTCGTAGCCTATCATCATTCGCTCGATGAAGGGGATACGCCCTATGCCGAACACGCGGATGTAGGCGTCGGTGTAGAACGAAATCAGCCAGGGACGTACCGTGCCGTTGAAGTAGGCCAGCTCACGCTCTTCGGGGGTGCCGTGATAAGTGGGGCGATAGCCGAAGCTCTTGGGGCTAAGGGTGCGGAGGCCCTTGGGGGTGAGGAGCTCACGGGTGACCACGTCGAGTACCGTCTTGCGCTGGCGGCGGTCGAGTGGCGTGTATTCAAGTCCGGCGGCGATAATCATATTGGGGCGCACGCTCAGGTCGGTATAGGCGCCGTCCACGTAGTCGTAGAGGTAGCCGTAATCGTTCAAGAAGGTGTCGATGAAGCTGGTGCCGCAGCGCTCGGCAATGTCGGTCCACTCGGCCACCTTGGCGGCCATCTCCTTATCGTCGGCATACAGCGAAGCGGCAAAGCGCAGGGCGTTGTACCACAGGGCGTTAAATTCCACGAGGTAGCCCGTGCGGGGAATGATGGGCGTGCCGTCGGGGTTGGAGGAGTCCATCCACGACACGGGGCGGCGAGTGCCGTCGGTGCGCACGAGGCCGTTGTCGTCGAGCCACAGCAGCGGGTGGCGCTGCGCTGTGATGTAGTCGAGCACGTCGGCCACGAAGCGGCCGTACTTCTCGCGGCAGGCCTCGATGCCATTCTCTTTGGCAAAGGCTTGAATGGCCCAGATGGCCCAGAGAGGCACATCGGGCAGCTCTATCAGCTCTATATTCTTGTCGGGCTTGCCGGTGGCCATAAAGCGGTCGAGGGCTTCGATGCCGGTGGCCATTATCTTATCGTACTCGACAGGGTGATGCACGTGGAGCGTGGTGCCGGGAAGAGCCGTGAACATATCGCGAGCTCTCACCTTGAACCACGGGTAGCCGGCCATCAAGTAGAAGCCGTCTTTGTTCTCATAATAGAACTGCTTGGCAGCGTTCTTGAGGCAGTTGTAGAAGCTGGTGCGGGGAGTGCGCGACTGCACTTCGCCCTCGTAGAGCTTGGCGAAGTTGCGGGTGCTGCGCTCCTCAAGGCCGGCCGAAAAGTAGATGCTCTCGCCTTTCTTGATGGGAATCTCGAAGTAGCCCGGCACGAAGAGGTCCTCGCGATAGGGGATGTTGCGCTCCTCATCCTTCGGATACTCGATGTCCTTGTACCACGTGGGGTTGAACACGAATTTAGGCTTGCGATTGAATTGCATATACAGGCGCGGATAGCCTTTGTAGAGGCAGAACGAAGCACCGTTGATACATTCCTGGTAGCTTTGGTCGGCTACGCCGTTGGCCATACACAGGTCGTTGGCGTTGCGGAAGGCGAGGAAGGGGCGGAATTGCAGCGTGGTGGCCGAATGTGCCTCCTCGAGGGTGTACTTGATGAGAATGCGATTGTCGTGGGAGATAAAGATCTTCTCCTTGGTCAGTATCACGCCGCCCACACGGTAGGTCACCTTAGGGACGCTCTCGCAGTCGTATTCGCGAATGTACTTGTGCCCGTTGGGGCTGAAGGTGTTGCCTGCGTATTTGTGCAAGCCGAGGTTGAATGGCGCGCCATGCTGTATCACCGTCTCATCGAGCGTGGATAGAAGCACATGGCTGTCGTTGTCCATCTCGGGTATCGGAATCACAAGGAGGCCGTGCTGCTTGCGAGTGTTGCAACCCACCACTGTGGTGCAATGGTAGGCGCCCGCTTGATTGGTGCGAAGCATCTCCTTCGGTAGCGACTGCTCGAGATTGATCATCAGTTTTTTGTCAAACTTCAGATAGCTCATCGTCAATGGAGTAGTTTATGGTTAGTTATTATTTTCGGTTTTTATGGTATCGGCAACGCTTTCGTTACCAACTACGAAGTTAGGGAATATCTGCATCATTTTCAAGCATTTTTGCGAAAATTTTTATTGGGTCGCCAAAAAGCGGCTTCGCGGGCCGATATTTGTGTGTGCTTGCGGTGCTGTGCAGATTCATCATGGCATTATCGCCGATTGCCGGATAATGCTTATATTTGCGCTACCAAAATGTGACTATGATATGGAAAGCGTAAAGGTTACCGGGCTTATGCGAAGCTCACAGAGCTGGGACGGCGCGCCGCTGCCGCCGTTTCCGGCCGGCGATGCCGAGATAGTGGCGATGCGATATGAGTTCGGGCCGGGCGAGAAGCTCGGTTGGCATCATCACGACGTAATCAACTTCGGAATTGTGGAGCAGGGCGAACTCACTATCGTCGATATCAACGGCAATGTGAAAGTGGTGGGCGCGGGCGAGTCGCTCATTGAGATGACCGGCACTATCCACCACGGCGAGAACAACGGCCATGCGACCGTAGTCCTCTATATGTTCTACATCGTTGAGAAAGGGATGTCACTCTCGGTGCAGCACCCCGAGATACCGCTACTTTGACGCCACGGAGGCGTTGATTTGCTCAATATAGTCGAGCAGCTCCTCGCGGCCTCGCTTGTCTTTGGCCGATGTGGCGAAAATGGGTGGCAGTTCTTCCCAGCTCTCAAGCAGATGCTGCTTGTAGCCGTTGATATTCTCGCGCCCGGCATTGGAGCCGAGCTTGTCGAGCTTTGTAAAGACGATGGCAAAGGGCACTCCGTACTCCCCGAGCTTGTTGATAAACTCCACATCGACGGCTTGCGGCTTGTGGCGGCTGTCGATAAGCACGAAGAGGCAGGTGAGCTGCTCGCGCTGCGCGATATAGCTCCAGATGATGCGCTGAAGCTCATCGCGCTGCTTCTTGCTGCGCTGCGCGTAGCCGTAGCCGGGAAGGTCCACGAGGTACCATTGCCTATTGATCAGGAAATGGTTGATGAGCAACGTCTTGCCGGGAGTCTGCGATGTCTTGGCAAGGCCTTCACGCTTGGTCAGCATATTGATGAGCGATGATTTGCCCACGTTGGACCGCCCGATAAAGGCGTATTCGGGCAGGTTGCCTTCGGGGCATTTCGCAGGGTCGGTATTGCTAATCACGAAGTCGGCACTCTTGATTATCATCTTGGCTTATCGATTTAATAATTTAACTTAAGCTCCTATAGTTGTATTATATCCAGGATTCGCGGTTCTGGGGTGTGACTTGATGAGCATGTCATAGTCGCTATATGTATGCGGCTTGCGCCGCAGAAATATCCTAAAAATTATTTTTAAAATATTTTCAAGTAATTTCTCGCGCGCAGCGCGATCCTTGTAGCGACTATTCAATTAGCAGATGCCACTCGGGGCGGTTCCGGCTCATAATATTACTTTATAATGATTTAAAATAGTGTCATAGCGCGCGGTGGCACTATGACACTATGTGGGTATCGGGAATTGAATTATTCGGCTTCAGCGGTTTCGGCCTCATCGGCTGCGCGGAAGTTGGCGAGCGATTCGGGGTCGAAAGCTTTGATATAAGCCGCCTTGCCGAGCACGTTCTCCTCGGTCATCGTGACGAATACGTGGGCCGACTTTTCAAACAGCTCGGGAGCGCGGCCGGCGTCGTCGATGATAAGCAGCGACATCACGATCTCGGCGGTCATATCGTAGAGACGGCGAGCGAGGAAGTCGTGTACGTCCTGGTTGCCGAAGGCCTTAACGTCTTCGATGGCTTGGGCATACACCTCCACCAGCTTGGCGACGCGGGCCTTGAGCGGCTGCATCTTGGGCGATACTTCGGCCTCGAGCATCTCGCGGATTACCTCGAGCATATTGCCGTTGGTGATGAAGCGGATGGCGGCAACCACCTGCAGCTGGGTCGTACCTTCGTAGATAGAGAAGATGCGGGCATCGCGGAACAGACGCTGGCATTTGTACTCCATAATGAATCCGCTACCGCCGTGCACGCTGATTGAATCGTAGGCGTTCTGGTTGGCGTATTCGGAGTTCATACCCTTGGCAAGCGGGGTGAAGGCGTTGGCAAGGCGGTTGTACTTCTTCATTTCGGCGCGCTCCTCATCGGTGAGCTTACGGCTACGCTGGATATCTTCGAGGGCTTTGTAGATATCGACGTAGCGAGCGGTCTGATAGAGTAGGGAGCGACCGGCGTCGAGCTTGGCTTTCATTCGGCTCAGCATATCGTACACAGCGGGGAACTCGATGATGGCTTTGCCGAATTGCGCGCGCTCCTTGGCGTAAGCGAGGGCTTCGTTGTAAGACTCTTGCTCCACGCCTACCGATTGGGCGGCGATGCCCAGGCGGGCGCCGTTCATCAGTGACATCACATATTTGATGAGACCCATGCGCGGGCTACCGCAGAGTTCGGCCTTGGCGTTCTTGTAGGTAAGCTCACACGTGGGGGAGCCGTGAATGCCGAGCTTGTGCTCAATGTGGCGCACGTTGACGCCGCCCAGACGCTTATCGTAGATAAACATCGAGAGGCCGCGGCCGTCCTTGGTGCCCTCTTCGGAGCGGGCGAGCACGAGATGAATGTCGCTATCGCCGTTGGTGATGAAGCGCTTCACGCCGTTGAGACGCCAGCAATCTTCCTTCTCGTCGTAGGTGGCTTTGAGCATCACGCGCTGAAGGTCGCTACCGGCATCGGGCTCGGTAAGGTCCATCGACATTGTCTCGCCGGCACACACGCGCGGGATATAGCGCTCACGCTGGTCGTCGCTACCGAACTCGTAGAGCGTGTCGATACAGCTTTGCAGCGACCAGATGTTCTGGAAGCCGGCATCGGCTGCCGAGATTACCTCGCTCAGCATCGAGAATACCACATTGGGCAGGTTAAGGCCGCCATAGCAGCGGGGCATCGATATGCCGTGAAGTCCGGCCTTGCGGGTGGCGTCGAGGTTCTCAAATGTCTTCTCGGCGTAAATCATTCGCCCGTTCTCGAGATGGGGACCCTCGAGGTCAACGCTCTCGGAGTTGGGTTCTATAATGTTGGCTGCCACGTCGCCGGTGATCTCCAGTATCTGCTTGTAGTTCTCTATGGCATCTTCGTAATCGACGGGAGCGTCGGCGTATTTATCCTTATCTTCGTAGTTCCTCTCTTTGAGGTCCACGATGCGCTTCATCAGCGGGTGATTGAGATGAAACGCTATCTCTGGGTGGTCGGTATAGTAATTGGCCATAACGGTTTACTTTGTATTCTGTTTGTAATATTTGATAAGCTTGGGAACCACTTCCTCCACGGTGCCTACTATCACGTAGTCGGCAATCTTGTTGATGGGGGCTTCGGGGTCGCTGTTGATGGAGATGATGATACCTGAATCTTGCATACCGGCGAGGTGCTGAATTTGGCCGGAGATACCGCAAGCGATATACACTTTGGGATGCACGGTGATGCCCGTCTGGCCTATCTGGCGGTCGTTGTCGATCCAGCCGGCATCAACTGCGGCACGCGAGCCGCCCACTTCGCCGTGGAGTACCTTGGCGAGCTTGTAGAGCTGGTCGAAGCCCTCTTTGGAGCCTACGCCGTAACCGCCCGACACCACGATTGATGCGCCTTTCAGATTGTGCTTGGCGGCTTCCACACGGTGCTCAAGCACCTTCACCACATAAGCTTCGGGCGATACGTATTTCGACACTTCGGGATAAACCACCTCGTGGCGAGCGTCGCCGGTGTATTCGGCTTTCTGCATCACGCCTGAGCGCACGGTAGCCATCTGCGGACGATGGTCGGGGTTGACAATCGTTGCCACGATGTTGCCGCCGAATGCCGGACGTATCTGATACAGCAGGTTGGTGTAGGTCTTGCCGTCTTTGGCATCGGTGTAGTCGCCTATCTCAAGCTCGGTGCAGTCGGCGGTGAGGCCGCTGGTGAGCGATGAGGATACGCGCGGGCCGAGGTCGCGACCTATCACGGTAGCGCCCATAAGGCATATCTGAGGCTTCTCCTCTTTGAAAAGGTTGACAAGAATGTCGGTGTGGGGCGCTGAGGTGTAGGGGAACAGCTCCGGCGCGTCAAATACGAAAAGTTTGTCAACGCCATAGGGGAGAATCTGTTCTTCCACTTTGCCCTTAATGCCGGCTCCGGCCACCACGGCGTGAAGTTCTACGCCGAGTGTGTTGGCGAGCTTGCGACCTTTAGTCAAGAGCTCTTGCGACACCTCTTTAACTTCGGTGCGCTCTATTTCTATATATACAAATACGTTGTTCATAGCTTATCCTATTATCTTTTCAGCGAGAAGTTCCTTCACGAGCTCTTCCACTTCGGCATCGGCGGCTGTCAGTCGCTTCGATTCCTTGGCTTGGAACACAATATTCTTGATTGCTTTCACCTTTGTGGGCGAGCCGGCGAGGCCGCACTGGTTGGCGTCGCCATCTACATCGGCCACGCTCCACTGGTTGAGGGTGAGGTAGGGGCGCTCATCGTAGAGATAGGAGTAGGGGTCGCCTTCGGTGCGCTCCATAGGGCATGTGGCTCGCTTATATTTCATCACGAGCTTGGCGTTGCACGGGCGGCAAGGCGCTGCGCTGCCATTGACGGTCACAACCACCGGAAGCGGCGCTTCAACGGTCTCGACACCGCCGTCGATGTGGCGGCGTATGGTAGCTACGCCATCTTTCACCGAGAGAATCTCCTCGGCGTAGGTCACTTGATTGAGGCCGAGCTTCTGGGCCACCTGCGGTCCCACCTGCGCGGTATCGCCGTCGATGGCTTGGCGCCCGCCTATTACCATATCCACTTTGCCTATCTTCTTGATGGCGGTGGCGAGAGCATAGGAGGTGGCAAGGGTGTCGGCTCCGGCAAAGAGGCGGTCGGTTAGCAGCCAGCCGGTGTCGGCTCCGCGATAGAGACCTTGGCGGATGATTTCGCCCGCGCGCGGCGGGCCCATTGTTAGAATTCCCACTGTGGAGCCGGGGTTCTGCTCCTTAAGCCGTAGGGCTTGCTCCAAAGCGTTAAGATCGTCGGGGTTGAAAATGGCCGGCAACGCGGCGCGATTGATGGTGCCATCGGCTTTCATCGCGTCTTTGCCCACATTGCGAGTGTCGGGCACTTGTTTTGCCAGTACTACGATGTTTAAACTCATATTAGATATATCTTTTTGATGTTCGTTTCGCTTCTTCAGCGTGAGCGTGACACCCGTCACGCTTTTTGGCACGCAAAGTTACGCAAATCTCTCAAATCAAGCAAACACCGGCACCCCTTTATGGGCCACTTACTCAAAAAAGTGGCAAATTAATTTGCCTATCGCCTTAAATAGAGCTACCTTTGCACTCCGTAAGCCGAAATTTGGCACGATGGTTGCCTAAGCTTCACTGACAGAACAAATTTTCAATCTATCAATATGAATGTAACACTCGACAAGACCGGCAACGTCACTGCCACTGTTGCTGTTGAAATTCTCGAAAGCGATTACGCTTTGAAAGTTAAAGATGAGATTAAGCGCCTGCGCGCCAAGAGTAACCTCAAGGGGTTCCGCCCGGGTATGGCTCCCATGAGCCTAATCCAGCGTATGTACGGCAAGCAGGTGAAAGGTGAAGTCATCAACGACACCGTAAGCGAAGCTCTCACCAAGTACATCCACGACAACAAGATTAATATCCTTGCCGAGCCGATGATTGTGAAAGAGGATATCGATATCGATAACGGTACCGATTTCACCTTCCACTTCAATATCGGCCTCGCGCCCGAGCTCAAGGTCGATGTGGCAGCTCTCAAGATACCTTATTATAATATAGAGATCAGCGATGAGATGCTCAACAATCAGCTCGACTCGCTTGCCGACCGTTTCGGTCATCAGGTAGCCGGCGACGTGGTTGATGACCGCGCACTCGTGAAAGGCTCGCTCATCGAGCTTGACGAGAACGGACAGCCCAAAGCCGATGGCCTCACCGTAGAGAGCACTATGGTATCGCCCGAATATTTCCGCAGCGACGACCAGCGCAAGCTCTTCATCGGCAAGAAGATAGGCGACAAGGTCACTTTCAACCCCTGGGCCACTTGCGAAGGCAACGCTGCCGAGATGGCTTCGATGCTCAATGTAGAGCGTGAGAAGGCCGATGTCAAGAGCGACTTCGAAATGGAAATTAAGGAGATTCTCGTCCACAAGAAGGCTGAGCAGAATCAGGAACTCTACGACGCCGTATTCGGCAAGGGTAAAATCGCCGACGAGGCCGCCTATATCGAAGCTGTCAAGGGTATGATTACCAATCAGCTCCGTGGCGACAGCAACTATCGCTTCACCGTCGATACCGAAGCCGCGCTCCGCAAGCAGGTGGGCGACATTGAGCTTCCCGTTGAGTTCCTCGAGAAGTTCCTCGTCCTCTCCAACCCTGACAAGTACAACGAGGAGAACGTGAAGGAAGAGGTTAAAAAGATGATTCCCTCGCTCGAGTGGCAGATCATTCGCGAAAACGCCGCCAAGGCTCTCGATGTGAAAGTGGAAGACGATGATCTGCTCAACACCGCCAAAGCGATTGCAGCCCAGCAGTTCGCTCAGTATGGTATGCGTAATTTGCCCGACGACATGATCGAGCGTTACGCCAAAGAGAATATCCTCGCCAACAAGGACTATCATCAAGAGCTCGTTGCTCGCGCCGTGGAGGAGAAACTCTATGCAGCCATTCGCGCAACTGCCAAAGTGGCCGAAAAGACCATCTCGGTCAAAGAGTTTCAAAAGCTCTTCGACAAGGACGCTAAATAAGTCTTAACCGCATCTCGAAGGAGGCATTCCTGACATTAATCTCAAGTCAGTGCCTCCTTTGTTGTCGATTATAAGTAACACAACTTAAATAAGGCACAACGATGGAAAATAACGAATTCAAAAAATACGCTACGATGCACGCCGGCATTAATAGCCAAGTGCTCGACCAATACGTAAGCCAAATCAACGCCAACTATATCTCGCCCACCATTATGGAGGAGCGCAAGCTCAATGTCACTCAGATGGACGTGTTCTCGCGCTTGATGATGGACCGCATCATCTTCCTCGGCACTCAAATCGACGACTACACCGCCAATGTGATTCAGGCGCAGCTGCTCTTCCTCGACTCGAGCGACCCGGGCAAGGACATCTCCATCTACATCAACTCGCCCGGCGGCTCGGTATATGCAGGTCTCGGAATTTACGACACTATGCAGTACATCTCGAGCGACGTTTCTACCATAAACACCGGCATCGCCGCTTCGATGGCTGCCGTAATCCTCGTGGCCGGCGAGAAGGGTAAGCGCTACGGCTTGCCTCACTCCCGCACTATGATTCATCAGCCGCTCGGTGGCGCCCAAGGGCAAGCCTCCGACATCGAGATTACTGCTCGCGAGATTGTCAAGATTAAAAAGGAGCTGTATCAGATTATCTCCGACCACTCCGGCGTGGCCTACGACAAGGTGGCCGCCGATAGCGACCGCGACTATTGGATGACGGCCGGCGAGGCGCTCGACTACGGTATGATTGATAAGATCCTCACTCGTCAGAAGTAGCCGATGGCAAAGAAAAAGAGTTCCGACGATATGGCGTTCTGCACCCT
>CAMHGU010000046.1 GCA_946184715.1 uncultured bacterium
GCAAGCATAAGCTCATTTTCCTCTTTACGCTGGAGCAGGAAGCTATAAAGCTCGTTTTGCACCACTTGCATACGCTTGAGGTCGATAAACTCACGCTCTTGAGCGGGAAGACGATTAAGACGAGAGTCGTTTTCGCGCGAAGAGGCGAGGAGGTCGTTGAGGACTACACGAGTGTGGGAGATGCTGCGGTTGACCGTCTCTTTGACGTTGGCACGCATCGCGTCGATCTGCTCCGATATGTTTCGGAGCGCGATATTGTCCTGCCGCGCATTATCCTTGAGCTGTATATATTTCAGGACTAACTCATTATAGGACTGAATGGCTGTATTAGAAGCTTCCGATGACGTAGACGAGGCAAAAGGTATCATCAGATATTCATTGCCGGGCCTTGCAAGGAAGTCGCGCGTCATCTCAAGGATGGCGAGCTGTGACTGCGTCTCAATAATCTTAGGCTCAAGGGTGCCTTTCTTCTTGAGCTGATATTCAGCTTCAGCTTCCAAGTCCACGATATTGTTTTGATTCTTGAAGTTCTGAATGTTGTTTTCCGAACTTGAGAGGGCATCGTGGAGCACATTAAGGCGCTCATTGAGGAACTCGTTGGTCTTGTTGGCAATTTCGTTCTTGACAGTTAATCCCCTGATATTGTAGAGGCGCATAAGCTCATTGATGAGGTCTTTGCTCATCTGTACATCAGGACTACGCATCTGAAAGACTACGGTTGCAGTCTTTTTAGAAGCGGTACTTATAGTAAGGTATTCAAAGATGTTTTCAACAAATTGGTCGTAGGAAGTGATTGTGGCCGTAATTTCGGTAGCTTTGCCTTCCTTGAAAAACTTAGTCTTGACGAGCTTTACTTTACCGTAGGGCGTGGCCACTTCAGTAGGCAGCGCCTGGTTTTCGAGGTCGGCATAAGTAGTGAACCAGCCCCGAGTGACTTTGATATCGGCAGTTCCATTTTCGTGAACTTTGATTTTAAATTTCATCGAAGTGGAAAGAGTATCCATCCAAGCATCGGGGGCTGAAATCTCAATCGGGCTATTGTTATAGCGCCGTGCTTTTTTCAAGAAACCTGTCTTTTCGTAATATATTCTGTTCAGCTTGAGGTTGCGAGCGGCATCAACCACATTCCAGTGGGAGCTAATCACATATATCTCGTCCTCGATATCGCCGGCGCTCTCGCCTAAAATCGACAAAGAGCTTAATATGGACTTGCCAACCGAGCCGGCGCCACCGCTTTCGGAGGATATGTACAACTTACCCCTCGTGTCGAATACAGGGCGTTTCGTACGCAAATATCCCATACCCAACAATCCACACACTAAGAATGATATCAGGAACCACACCCAATGATTCTTAATTTCGAGGAATATGGCGCTCAGATCTATCGTTTGGTTTTTTTGTTCCAGTTCCATTTGTTTATGAGATGTTTATGTCGTGAATGGATTAAGCTATTTCTTTATGGCCAAAGCGATTACCAGACTTGCCACCACCGAGCTTGCGCTTACGATTGTGGAGATAACCGAAATCTTGTAGGCGTTGTTAGTGTTATATTTGGAGTTGTCCTGACGAATTGAGTTAGGCTCAACGTATATGATGTCGTTCTGCTTAAGATAGTAGTAAGGCGACTCAAGCACAGCAGCGTCGTTGAGGTTAAGGCGATGATACGATCTTTCGCCATTCTCTTCGCGGATAAGGAGTACATTTTGGCGACGTCCATAGGGTGTCAGGTCACCGGCTTCAGCGAGGGCATCGAGGATAGTGCAGCGCTGGCTTTTCACGTTGACAGTATGAGGCTTCTCAACATCGCCTATTACTTGAACTTTAAAGTTGACAAGCGCCACCTTTACAATTGGGTTGTGCACATCGCGCGACACCAGCTCGGCAATCTTGTTCTCAAGCTGATTGGTGGTAAGGCCTGCAGCGTGAACCTTGCCGATGATGGGCATTGTGATGTCGCCCTGAGGGTCAACAAGGTAGGTCATCTGCTGGGTTTGTGTAGCGATAGGCAGACTGCTCAAAGTGGCAGGATTGTGGATGGGCAGGTTATACCCGGCTGTAGCTTCCGGGTTGGCCGACATCACGTTAATGTCAAGCTCGTCGTCAGGCTCAACCCTAATCTGATAATTAGCGGAAGCAAGCGTGCCATCGCTATCACTAAGGTTCTTGAAATAAGGCAGCTGGTCCTTAGAGCTGCTGCACGAGGCAAGAAGAATCAATGCTGCAGCTGTGGCTACTGTAAAGATACGTGATATATTCATTATGTCTAAGTTTTTCTTTTCCATTTAATAAAAACGATATATAGGGGTGTTTATTGTGTACTATTGCGGGATTATAGGAATCGGGGGAGCCATCGCTCGTCGGCAAGCGGGTGGTATCGAAGGTCTTTGTTACGCTCCCCAATCTTGCGGGCCGGCACCCCGGCCACCACGGTATAAGGCTCCACGTCTTTAGTTACAACGGCCCCTGCTGCAACCACAGCGCCTTTCCCTATTGTGACACCGTGCATTACGGTAGCGTTAATGCCTATCCACACATAATCTTCAACCACGATGGGCCGATGGTCGGGGCCAAAATATGGGTCATTAACTTTGTGCCCACCCGAGCATAGCGCCACATTCATCGAAATCGACACATTGTCGCCTATCGTGATACGGCCTTTGGCATCGAAGAAGCAGCCTCGATTGACGTGGGTGCTTTGCCCGATTGTTACATATCGAGGCACGTGATATTTCACTCCCATATCTATCTGAGAATACCTGCCTATCTTCATCCCAATCAGCCGAAGCCACATTTTTCGGAATGTCCATATAGGGATATTGCCCACCACCTGGTTGGTAACGTATCGCTCAAAAAAGCTATAGAAAGGATTGAATACTTTATATACTATTTTACGCAATCTTCGTGACATATCAGTTAACTTCTTCTTTGCCCCCGTCGCAGGCTATTAATCACCTCGGCAGGTATTCTTGCGATGAAATACCAAAGCGAAACTGCAAGGGCAATCGCTGAGATCCACAAATTATCGAATAATTGATAAACCAAGGCATTGACAGCTACCACGATAATCGACACGAGCGACGCAGCGGAGATAGTCACTCTGAAGTACTTGCGGGTGTCGAAATATCGATAGATTAACAATACCAGATAGGAAATGATGGAGCTTAAAATTACGCCATACACCCCCAAAGGCTTAATGAGCAGGAAATTGCCCGCCACGCATATTATCGTAGCCAAAAACACCCCGGGCAAAGCTCGGGCCGTCTGCTTGGAACATTGGTAGCCCATATCGAAAAACGCAGCCAGAGCAAAGAGCATTGAAGAGATTGCCAGCAGGGAGATGTAGTCGGCACTGCGCGCATAGCTTTGGTCAACAAGCCAGCCGTAATTGAGCTTGATGGCTATGGGCAAAATGACGACCAATGCCGATAGCAGGTAAATGTAATTGTTGAATACCGACGAGAAGAACGAGTCGCGGTCCTTCGAATGGTACTGCTGCAAGGCGTTCTCTTGCCAAGCCTGGAAGAAAATGATGGCGATAATCTGGAGTATGGCAGCAAATTTGATAGCCACGGCAAATAGACCGTTTTGCTCCAGTCCTATATAGTGCTCAATGAAAAATTTACTGCTGCTTTCCACCACCCACCAGCAGATGGTGCCGGGAAGAATGGGGAGGCAGTATTTCAGTACGCTCTTAGCTATTTCTTTATCGTATAATCCGGGCACAAAATAGCGCTTGAGCACTTTCATCTTAAACTCAATCGCGACCATAGCGATAATACGGCCGAGGATGTTGGCCCAGAAAATACCCTTTACGCCCATCTGTCCCCACCACACGAACACCACGCTCAAGATACCTATTGCGAAGGAGGCGATGATGCCCGTGAGCGCATAGTATTTAGTCTGGCCTAATCCGCGCACTATTCTCGGCACCACATCATAGAAAGCTATGGTTACAAGAAGAAGCACACACTCGGTGCGATAAGGCCAATTGACCGACTGCGGAATGAGCAACGATGCGAGCCCGGCTACGAGGCAGTTGAGAATCAGCGTTTTGTAAGAAAATGTCACGACAGCTTTACGGCGCTCGGCATCGTCGTCGGAGGTGTCGATAAGGAAACGGAAACTGCCGTCAATGAGCTGGAACGACACTATTGGCGACAGCACGAACATAACCGAGAGGCACAGGTCGTAGTAGCCGAAATCAGCGGGGGCTACGAAGTAGGTGTAGAGGGGGACGAGGAGGAATGTAATCAGCTTGGAGCCGAGGTTGCCCACGGCATAGATACCTAAGTCGCGTACGAATTTTTTGCCTCTATTTTGCTGATTGTCTTCCATTATACAAAAGCAACTGCAAAGATAATGCTTTTTGACGACATAGCAATGAACGTAATAGTCCTTTTCGCCTTATGGTGCCTTATAGAGGCTATAGGCTATCTGGTTTTGATTAAGGAGAAGCGGTTGAGGCGGCGCAGGTAGTAGTCGATGATGATGTTGCGCTGGGCCATAGGGAACTGCTTGAGGAGGTTGACAGTGGGGTGCTCGGTGTAGTGGGCACGCATTCGCTTGAAGTCGCGATGTGCTTTGAGCACGGCCTTGGCATTTGCGAAGTCGCATTTGAGCACGAACATCGCGAAGGCGAGCGTGTCGTAAAGGCGCCGCACAAAGAGGGCCTTGCGGAGGTGGGCTGCCGGCAGGTTCTTATGGAGCAGTAGCAGGTTGTTGCGGAAGTTGAGATAGGTCTTGCGGGGGTTGCCGGCTGGTAGCGAGCCGCCGCCGAGGTGGTAGGCGACCGATTGGGGCACTACCTTAATGGCCTTGCCGGCGAGGTGCAGGCGCCAGCAGAGGTCGATCTCCTCCATGTGGGCGAAAAACTCGGGATCGAGGCCTCCGGCGCTGAGATAGAGGTCGGAGCGCACCATCAGGGCGGCCCCGGTGGCCCAAACGATGTCGATGACGTCGTCGTATTGTCCTTCGTCGGTCTCCACGGTGTCGAAGATGCGGCCGCGGCAGAAGGGGTAGCCGTGGCAGTCGATGAATCCGCCCGAAGCTCCGGCGTATTCGAATCGCGAAGGCTCGGCATCGCTGAGCAGCTTGGGCTGGCAAGCACCCACTTCGGGGTGCTGCTCCATATAGTCGTACATAGGCCGCAGCCACCCGGCGGGGGTGCGCACATCGCTGTTGAGCAACACGGTATAGGGATAGCGGGTGTCGGCAATGGCGCGATTGTAGCCTTCGGCGAAGCCGTAGTTGCGGTCGTAGGGTATCACCGTCACATCAGCAAACTCGTCGGCGAGGACTTTCAAGGAATCGTCGGTACTGCCGTTATCAACCACGATAACGTCGGCAATGTCGGCATCGGTCCCGGCGATGACCGATGGCAGGTAGCGGCGCAGGAGCTCGGCGCCGTTCCAGTTGAGGATTATTACAGCTATGGGTTTATTCATCGTAGCTTATAGGATTGATGAGCGATGCAGGAGGCTCCGGGGCGGTAGTTACGGGCCGTTTCCACCGCTTATGCGTCCAGAGCCACTGCTCAGGGTATCGGTTGACGCGCCGCTCGAGCCACAGGGCGAAGGCATCGGTGATGGCGCCCTCCTGCTCGGCCGAGGCGTCGGCACTCAGGCGTCGCAACGTCACGCGATAATAGCCGCGGCCTGTGGGCACCATATCAAACACGAACACCGCCATATCGAAGTGTCGGGCGATGGCTTCGGTGCCTGAGAGGAAGGCGGTGGGGTGATTGAGGAACTGCACTATGCGGTTGCCGGCGTTGTGGCGCGGGTGCTGGTCGGCAATATAGCCTATGAGGGAGCGGCGGCCGTCGGCGCTCCGCTGCACGGAGGCCACGGTGCGCAGGGTGTCGTCCTTAGCGACGCAGGTGGTGCGGAACCGGCCGCGCAGCTTGAGAAAGAAACGGTCCATCCAGCGATTGTTGAGCGGCTGGTAGATTTGGCCTATGAAATGCCGGCGGGCCTCCTCGGGCATACTCAGCACTATGGAGGTGAGCCATTCCCAGTTGCCGAAATGGGCGGCATAAACCGCTATCGAGCGGCCGCTCATCAGCGTTGAGGTCACTTCATCCACATTCTCCATCACGCAGCGGCGGCGCATCTGCTCATCGCTGATGTGGAGCAGCTTGATTGTCTCCACGAAGTAGTCGCAGAGGTGATGATAGAATTTGCGCTCTATCAGCCGCAGCTCCTCGGGGCTTTTGTCGGGGAACGACTCGGAGAGGTTCTGCCTCACGACCTTCACGCGGTAGCGCACGATGCCATACACGAGCAGCCAGAGTGAATCGCTAATGAGATACAGCAGCCGGAACGGCAGCAGCGCCAGCGCGTGCAGCGCCAGCCACAACGGCGCATATACTACATTCTCGATGAAGCTCGGGCGGCGTGTCATAGCTCGGGGACGGCAGTTATGGTGTGCTCCTCATCGGCTACAGCTTGCAGACGGGCCGGCGTGATGGTGTTGATAAGCTCCGGGCGGCAGGGTGCCACGCATCGCAGATAGTTGTCGGTGAAGCCGTGCATCGGTTGCCCATCGGCGGGCTGTTCCCAAAGCACGGGGCGCGCGGTGCCGAGATAGCGGGCGGTGAAGGAGCGGAGCTTGTCGTCGGAGAGCTTGAGCATCAGGTGCGAGCGGCGTGTCTTCTCGCGCTGCTCCACAGCCGGCTCAATGGCGAGGGCGGCGGTGCCGGGCCGTTCCGAGTAGGGGAACACATGGAGCTTGGAGATGGGAAGCTCGGCGCAGAAGCGCAGGCTCTGCTCGAAGAGCTCGGGCGTTTCGCCCCTCATACCCACGATGACATCGACACCGATAAAGGCATCGGGCATCACGCGCTTGATGTGGGCCACTCGCTGCGCGAAGAGCGCGGTGTCGTAGCGCCGGCGCATAAGGCGCAACACCTCGTCGGAGCCGCATTGTAGCGGAATGTGAAAGTGGGGCATAAACCGGCGCGAGGCGGCCACCATCTCAATGATGTCGTCGCTCAGGAGGTTAGGCTCAATCGACGAGATGCGGAAGCGCTCTATCCCCTCCACACGGTCAAGCTCAGTGATGAGCCGCAGCAGATTAGTGCCGGCGTCGCGGCCGTACTCGCCTATGTTGACACCGGTGATGATAATCTCCTTGCCGCCTTCGGCCGCTACGGCCTCGGCTTGCTTCACCAAATCGGCTATGGAGCCTGAGCGCGAACGCCCCCGAGCAGCAGGGATAGTGCAGTAAGAGCACCAGTAGTCGCAGCCGTCCTGTACCTTAAGGAAATAGCGAGTACGATCGCCGCGGGCGCAGGAAGGCCCGAAAGTGCGGATGTCGCGATAGGGCGTCACCTCCACGCGCTGCTGCCGGCGGTCGGCCAGGTGGCTGTCGATATAGTCGACGAGCTGCATCTTATGCTCGGCACCCACCACGATATCGACGCCTTCGATAGCCGCCACCTCGGCGGGCTTGAGCTGAGCGTAGCAGCCGGTGGCTACGATAAGGGCGTCGGGGTTCTCGCGATGCAGACGCCGCAGCAGCTGGCGTCCTTTCTTATCGGCCAAGTCGGTCACGGAGCAAGTGTTGACCACCACCACATCGGGACTATCGGCCGCCGAGGCCACACGGAAACCCCTCTCGCCGAGCACCCGCGCTATGGTCGAGGTCTCGGCAAAATTGAGTTTGCAGCCCAGGGTGTGATAGGCTACCGAGAGGTTTACTATTCCTTGCTGACTCATCGCTCCGGCATCAGAGTATTTAGCACACAAAAGCCGTTGCTATGTCAAAATAACAACGGTCATTGCTTATCCATATCGGAGCCCTTTGCGGGCGCCTCCGTAATTACTTGCGGTGGATTGTTGACGACACTGTGAGGTGCAGACGACCTTTAGCGCGACGACGTGCGAGCACCTTGCGGCCATCAGCTGTCGACATTCTTTCACGGAAACCGTGCTTGTGCAGACGGCGGTGATTGTGGGGTTGGAAAGTTCTTTTCATTGCCTTGTATTATTCGTTATTTTCTGATTTCGGGTTTCGGGCAGCAAAATTAGTACAATATTTTCACTTTCGCAAATATTACTCCTCCTATTGCCGCATTTTTTTGCCCGGCAACGCCGCTAAGCCTTCTTCGATTTCTTAGAATTATTAGAGTTCATAGAAATCTTAGCGGCCTTAGGCGGAGCCGGCGGGGATCAGTAGCCGGGGTTCTGCCGGAGGTTGAGGTTTTTCTCACACACGTCGGCGGGGATGGGGAATACGATGGTGTGGTTGTCGGCATCGGGCGCGGGCTTGCAGGAGCGGGCTGCGGTGAAGGTGCCGAAACGTATCATATCGGGGCGTCGCCAGCCCTCCCACTGCAGCTCCATAAGACGCTCGGCGAGGATTGTTTCGGCGTTAATCTCCTTGAAGTCGTCGGAGGGGTTGCTGCGATGGTACACCTCGTTGAGCTCTTCCTTGCCACCTTTGCCTTGCCGCCACTTGGCTTCGGCGAGCATCAGCAGCACGTCGGCATATCGGAATAGCACGATGTCGTTCTCCTGCAGCTTGCCGTCGAGGTGGGCAGTGCGGTCGATTTCATATTTCCACATTCGGGCGCCGGCGGTTTTCTCTTGCGGGGTGCCGCTGAGGTCGATTGAAGTGACGGCCCAGGGGTCGTAGTAGAGCTTGGAGCCGTCGGCCAACAGCACCGGCTTGCCATCGACATAGACGTCGCCAATGAAGAAGTTGGTATAGAGGCGGTAGTCGTGGCTGCCATCGGGGTATATGTAGGTGCGGATGGCGTCGGTGGTGGCGCAAGGACCATTCTCGGCATCGAGGCCGAGGGCGCCGCCGTGGGCGTAATGGCGCGACCGGAAGAGGTTGGTAAACTGGTTGCGATAGAGCGTCTTGCTCATCGGGATGGTGAAGATATTCTCCTGCGATTTCTCGTTGAAGAGCGCGAAGTTGGTCTCGTAGTTCTCTTCAAGGTGGTAGAAGGTGGAGAGGTATTCGCAGTAGTAGGTGCAGGCCGAGAGGGCGTCGGTATCCTCGCCGACGACGGTCATCTTGATGTCGGCATATTCGGGGCGCGCGTCGTCCATCCAGTTGTCGTCGCAATACACTGGGGCGTTGATGGCGAGCTTGGCCAAGAGGAACGCCGCCACTTGGTCAGTGATATGGCCGTAGTACACGCCCACCTCGGTGCTGCGGGCATTAGGGAGGAGGTAGAATACATCGGTAAGTTCATTGACGATGAATCGGAACACCTCGGAGCGCTTGCTCTGCTTCACGTCGTGGATGGAGACCGTGGTGGAGGTGACGATGGGCACTTGCCCGAAGAGGTCGCAGATGTAGAAGTAGAACATCGCGCGGATAGCTCGCACCTCGGCGGTGTACTGCTCGTACTGCTCATCGGTGAGCAGGTAGCGGTAGATGTCGAGAATCTCGAGGGAGCGGTTGCTGAGGGCCACCACCTTATAAAGGTAGTTCCAGGTGTCGGAGAGCGGCTCGTCGTAGGGGGTCCAGGTGTGCTGGTAGAGGTCGCGCCAGAAACCGCCGTCGTACCAGTCGCCACCTCGAATCGGGATAATGGCCTCGTCGGTGGTGAAGGTGTTGTAGTCGAAGACGCCGCGGGGCGGGCCTTGGAGGCCTTCGCTGTCGTCGGTACCACCTATATAATTATAGAGGGTGGCCACGGTGTTGGCATACAAGAGCGGGGCGGTGCTGTAAGCGGCCTCCTCGGGGAGCTGGTCGCGGGGCACCTCGTCGAGGCACGAGGTGGCGAGCAGGGCTGTGGCGATAAGCGCTATCGATATGTGGCTAAGCGATTTCATATCTTTGTGGTATTTGGAGGGTTGGGAATGTCAGAATTGGATGCTGGCGCCGATAGAGAAAGTGCGATACACGGGGTAGCTGCGCTTGTCGTCGATGCCGAGGGTTTCGTTGACCACCGAGTTGTTGATCATCGGGGTGAGGCCGCTGTAGCTTGTGATGGTGGCAAGGTTATTGACTGAGGCCGAGACGCGCAGGTTGCGGATTACGCTGCCGGCACGGCCGCGGAGCGGGATGTTGTAGCCCACGGTGATGTAGTCGAAGTTGACATAGTCGCCGCGCTCGAGCCAGTAGTCGGTAATCTCCTGGTCGCGGATATTGGCCTCGGGGGCGCCGCGCATCACGTTGTAGTCGGGGAATGAGTTCATATTCATATAGGAGAGGGCGGTGGCGTTGTAAATCTTGTGGCCGAAGGCTCCGTTGATCTGTAGCGAGATGTCGACGTTGCGGTAGCGGAAGCTGATGTTGGAGCCGAGGGTCACCTTCGGGGTGGCTTGGCCGGCGATGTAGCGGTCGCGGTCGCGCTCCGGCTCAATGACGCCATTGCCGTCGAGGTCTTCGATGGCGTAGTAATAGGAGCCGTCGGGCTTCTTCTCGATGCCGGTGCAATGCGGGAGGTAGAACACGCCGAGGGGCTGCCCAACAATCTGGTAGATAATCTTGTTGTTGCTGCCGTGGAAGCCGGCGCCGTCCACCTGCTTGCCTTCAATCGGTGTGATATCAGGTGCGGTGAAGTATTCGCCCTGATGATAGCCGCTGAGGGTGATGAGCTTATTGCGCTGGTAGGAGAGGTTGCAGTTGATGTTCAGCTCCATATCCTTGCGGGCTATGGGGGTGAAGCCGAGGCCAAGCTCGAAGCCGCTGTTGCTCATTGAGCCGATGTTGGCGAGCATCTTGTCGTAGGCATAGGGGGGCACGGGCACGTCGTAGAGGTAGAGCATATCGGTGGTCTTGGAGTAGTAGTACTCGGCGGTGGCCACGATGCGGCTGTTGAGGAAGGAGGCTTCGACGCCCACGTTGGCGGTGGAGCGCTTCTCCCAGCGGAGGTCGGGGTTAGCGTTGCGGGCCACACCGAGGGTGACATAGGGCGTATCATCGATAGAGAGCACGCCGTTGGGCTTGACGAGCTGCAGTGAGTTATACGACGAGAGGCCGCCGAGGTTGCCGGAGAGACCGTAGCCCACGTTGAGGCGCAGGCGGCTGAGCCAATCGACGTCTTTGAGCCAACTCTCTTCGCTCATCACCCAGGCCACGGAGCCTGAGGGGAAGAAACCCCAGCGGTGGTTGCGGCCCACCATCGAGGAGCCGTCGGCGCGCACACCGAGGGTGAGCATATAGCGGTCGGCATAGGAGTAGTTGCCGCGTGCCATAAAGGAGGCGAGCTTGGGCTTCTCGTAGTAGGACTGCGTGTCGTCCCACACGCGGGTGCTGCCGCCTTGCAGGTTGTAGTAGCCGAAGTCGTTGGTGGGGAAGCCTTTGGAGGTGACGTAGAAGCCGTTGCGGGTGCTGATCTCGCCTTCGGTCATCGCCAGGGCGTTGAGGCTGTGCTTGCCCCAGCGGTTGTCGTAGGTGAGGCCGAGGTTGCCCAGCAGGGTCTCGTGCTTGTCGTCGCCTCTTATCACCTTGCCTTGCGCGGCCACCCAGGTGGGGAGGAACTCGGAGAGGTCGGCCGAGTTGTAGGAGTAGGAGCCGAAGGCAAAGAGGTGGAGCCCGCGGCCGAGGTTGAGGTCGAAGTCGAGATGGCCGTTGAAATTGGCTTTGGAGATATGCTCCTGCTCCTGGATGAGCGACATCGGGTTGTTGATCTGGCTGGCGGTGGGGTTCTTATACCAGCCGCCGTCGGGGGTCATAGTGGTGGGGAAGGTCGGGTTCATCGCGGCAGCGGAGTAGAACCACTTGTGCACATCGTACACCTCGTGGTTCTTCTGCATAGCGCCGTAAAGCCCGATATTGAGAATCAGTCGCTTATCGAAGGCCTTCTGCTGGAGATCGACCTTGGCGGAGTAGTTGGCGTAGTCGTTGCTTTTCACCACCATAGAGTGGTTCATCAGGGCTATCGAGGCGCGGTAGGTGGAGTTCTCGTTACCGCCGCCGAAGGCGATGTGATGGTTGTGGACAAATCCGGTGCGCTCAATAGCCTTGAGAAAGTTGGTGTCGGTGCCGCCGTCCACGATGAATTGGCCGAGCTTAGCGGCGGTGGCGCGATACTCGGGCCCGTTGAGCATTCGCACGTTTTTGGCCACGGCATCCACGCCGAAGGTGCAGTCGTAGCTGATGGAGAACTGGCCGCCGCGGCCTTTCTTGGTGGTCACGTAGAT
>CAMHGU010000047.1 GCA_946184715.1 uncultured bacterium
GAGCAGTACTTGGAAAGCAGGCGAGCTAAGGAAAGGTCGCCTTGGCGGTAGCGGTCGGCATCGAGTCTCAAGACCCTTTCACGTATCGGCCTCCGCCCCTTGTACAAAGCTACGAGATAAGGAATGCCATCTTCCTCGGTGATACTTACATCGGTAAAAAATTGCGTCAACTCCTCTCGGTCGTACACGATAGAGTAGCTTGGGCGCTTGGCATTGGGAACGTCCTCTACCAAGATGTTCTTGGCCATGAGGTCTTGAATATCGCGCAGGGCGGTATCTTTCGAGCACTTCGCCAAAGCCGCCCAAGTCTTAGCTGTCAACTTTTCCTCATAGCCGTCGAGAAACAGGTTGAGCATACGCGTCTGCCGCTCGGTCATCGGCACCGCCGAGGCCTTCTGCCAGAAGAAGCTCTTATTCAAGACAGTAGTCACGATGGCTTCGGCCTCGTCAAGCGCTGCTTCCAACTTCTGCAGATACCACACCAGCCACTCCGTGATGTCGCCATCAGCGCGCTGAAGGCGCTCCAAAATTTCGTAGTAGCGTTTTTTATCCTTGTTGATTTGAGAAGAGATATTGTAGAATCGAAGCTCGCTATTCTCACCTCGCGCCAGCATCATATCAGATAGGATACGAGCCAACCGGCCATTGCCATCCTCAAAGGGGTGAATGCACACAAATCGGAAGTGGGCGATAGCCGAGCGAATGACACTGTTCACAGCCTCCTCGTCATTAAACCACAAGATGAACCTTTGCATCTCATCTTCCACACGATCAGGCGATGGCGCTATATAGTGAATTCGCTCGCGACCGAGCATACCGCTGACGATGTGCTCCTCGACAATGCGATATTGTCCCACTTCTATTAGGCTGCCTTCGCTATAGCCTGACGGGAAGAAAGCGGCTTGCCAAGCGCACAATTTCTCCTTACTCAGTGGCTTATCATAGCTCTGAATGGCTTCGAGCATCACCGCGACAACCGAATCCACATAGTGTGACGGCGCCGTATATTTCACGCTCTCAATCCCGAGCTTGCGAGCTATAGAGGCGCGAACCTGCTCTACATTGAGACTGATGCCCTCAATCTCCGATGAATACACCACGTCGCAGGTTAGGTTCTCGGCCATAGCGAGCAGTTTACTGTCAAAACCCAGCGAACTCAGTCGGCCGTAAAGCAGCCCCTGCTTACGGAACACCTTTTCCTCAAGGAGCGACACCTGCGAAGTGTCCCACCTGAAAGCCGTCCAATTGGTCCTCTCGTGTATATACATAACGTCTCATATCTCTATGCGACAATATTTAGCCTATAACGTCGCGAATTATGCGGCAAAGATAACAAATATTTTCCGAATCACTACAAAAATGACGCAAAATTTGCGGCGTTTCGGTTTGAGAAAGCAATCGCAACTTGATTGCCGGGCGCCAGCTAAAATTAATGGAGCTATGTGGCCTGAAAGCGAGAATTTTTCGTTACTTTTGCATAATTGAAACAACCTGAAATATGAAACGTATAATAACCGTTGTGATTATGTCACTTATCGTGTCGCACTTCGCAATGCGCGCCTTAGTACTTCGCCCCGGCGATCCAATCAGAGAAGGAAAACCGATGCCCGCCGATGTACGCATCGACCCGCCCTACTGGTGGGCAGGAATGAACAACCCTCAGCTCCAGCTGATGATCCACGGCAAAGGGATAGGCGATTGCAACTTCAACCTCATCGGGCCCGAGACGGTCACTGTCGATTCGATAGTGAAGCCGGAGAACGAGAACTATATGTTTGTGTATCTGAACATAGCGCCCGAGACCGAGCCGTGCACCTTGCAGCTTCAGTTCACCCATCGCGACTGGGAGCGATATATGGCGTTGCCATTTGAGCTGAAAGCGCGGAAGCAGCGCGAGTGGAACACCTTCAGCAGCGCCGACGTGATGTATCTGCTTATGCCCGACCGCTTTGCGCAAGGGCCGATGGAGGGCGACGGCACCGAGGGTCTCAACTATCCGATAGGCGAAAACCGTGACAACCCCAACGGGCGCCACGGCGGCAACCTCAGCGGCATCGAGCAGCACCTCAACTACATCGACGACCTCGGAATGACCGCCATCTGGCTTACGCCCGTGCTCGAGAACGATATGCCCGGCGGCTCCTACCACGGCTATGCCACCACCGACTACTACCGCGTCGACCCCCGCTTCGGCACCAACGACGACTACTTCCGTCTCATCAGCAAAGCCCACGAGAAAGGGCTGAAGGTGGTGATGGATATGATATTCAACCACTCCGGCATAGGGCACCCCTGGATAAAAGATATGCCGATGAAAGACTGGTACAACCACCCCGACGGCGACGTGACCACCAACTTCAGGCTCTCGACGGTCAACGACCCGTACGCCAGCCGATACGACTACGACCGCACCGTCAACGGGTGGTTTGTGCGCTCGATGCCCGACCTCAATCAACGCAATCCCCACCTGCGCCGCTACTTAGCGCAGAACAGCATCTGGTGGATCGAGGCAGCACAAATCGACGGCATACGAATGGACACCTACCCCTACGCCGACTTCGAATCGATGTCCGACTGGCTACGGCAGCTCGAAGAGGAGTTCCCGTCGTTTAACGTGGTGGGCGAATGTTGGTACGGCGACGTGTCGGGCACAGCCTACTGGCAGCGCGGCAGCCGCCTGCACGCCGGAGCCGACAGCCGCCTGCGCACCGTGATGGACTTCCCCACTATGATTGCCGCCCCTAAGGCCTTCACCGAAGAGACCACACGCCTCGAAGGCCTCAATCACATCTATAACCGCCTCTCGCTAGACTACCTCTATGAAGACCCGATGCGCGTGCTCACCTTCCTCGACAATCACGACAGCGACCGCTTCCTACGCGAAGAGCCCACCGACCTCGGCTCATGGAAGCAAGCCATCACCTGGCTTCTCACCACACGCGGCATTCCGCAAGTGTACTACGGCACCGAGCTGCTGATGAACGGCTCCAAGGAGGGCAGCGACGGCTTCGTAAGGCGCGACATGCCCGGAGGCTGGGCCGGCGACGCCACCGATGCCTTCAGCGCCGAGGGCCGTACCCCGCTCCAGCAGGAAGCCTGGGACTTTATGAGCCGCCTGGCTCAATGGCGCCGCGGCAACGACGTGATAGCGCAAGGCTCGCTCATCCACTTTATGCCCGAAAATGGCCTCTATGTGTATCAACGCGCCTACGACGGCAAGAAAGTGACCGTGATGATGAACGGCACCTCCGAGGAGCTTGAAATAGATATGAGCCAATACGCCGAGATAATCACGCCCGGCGAGGTGATGCACGATGTAATAAGCGATGAGCAAGTGGAGATTACCCCCACAATGACCTTCTCGCCCCGCGCCATCTGCGTACTCGAACATTGATTCCGAAATCCTACCGACCAAACGACATAAACAATGAACCGAATAGTAAGTAAAGAATACTTCTCAGAGAAGGTAGCCAAGATAGTGGTGGAAGCGCCGCTGATAGCGCGCTCGCGCCGTCCGGGCCACTTTGTCATCGTGCGCTGCGGCGACAAAGGCGAGCGCATACCGCTCACGATTGCCGATGCCGACACCGAGCGCGGCACTATCACCCTTGTGGTACAAGCCGTAGGCCCCTCGACCACCAAAATCACCGCCCTCGAGCCGGGCGAATACCTCACCGATGTGGTGGGGCCGCTCGGCCAAGCCACCCACATCGAGCACTACGGCACCGTGGTGTGCTGCGGCGGCGGTGTGGGTGTAGCTCCCCTGCTGCCCATCATCAAAGCTATGAAAGCCGCCGGCAACCGAGTGATCAGCGTGCTGGCAGGGCGCACCAAGGAGCTAATTATCCTCGAAGACGAGGTGCGCAAGCACTCCGACGAAGTGGTGATAATGACCGACGACGGTTCCTACGGCACCAAAGGCCTGGTGACCAACGGCGTAGAGGCCGTAATCAATCGCGAGAAGGTTGATTTCTGCGTGACGATAGGCCCGGCCATAATGATGAAATTTGTGGCCCTGCTGACCAAGAAATACGAGGTGCCCACCATCTGCTCGCTCAATACCATTATGGTTGACGGCACGGGAATGTGCGGCGCTTGCCGCGTGACCGTCGATGGCAAGACACGCTTCGTGTGTGTGGAAGGCCCTGAATTTGATGCCCACAAAGTGGACTTCGACCAAATGCTGATGCGCCTGCGCGCTTACAAATAACCCCAAAGAGCACAACGACAACAATGAACGACAACGATAATAGCCGCACCGCGGCATGGCGCGAAGAGCTGCGCCGCGCTATACCCGCCAAAGAGCGCACGTCGCGCCCACGCGTGAAGATGCCTGAACTTACCCCCGAATATCGCGTGGCACACCGCCGCGAGGAGGTTAATCAAGGCTTAACCCTCGAAATGGCAATGACCGAGGCCACCCGCTGCCTCGACTGCCCCAACCCCCAATGCGTCACCGGCTGCCCGGTGGCCATCGACATTCCGGGCTTCGTGAAGAACATAGAGCGCGGCAACATAGCCGAAGCAGCGCGCGTGCTCAAGACCACGAGCGCGCTGCCGGCAGTGTGCGGCCGCGTGTGCCCGCAAGAGAAGCAATGCGAGAGCCACTGCATTCGCCTCAAGATGAAGAGCGAGCCGGTGGCCATAGGCTACCTCGAGCGCTTTGCCGCCGACTATGCCCGCGACAACGACCTCGAGTCGGAGCCCGACCGTCTCCCCGACAATGGCCGGCGCATCGCCGTGGTGGGCAGCGGGCCTGCCGGGCTCTCCTTTGCCGGGCAGATGGTGAAATACGGCTACCGTGTAACCGTATTTGAGGCTCTGCAGGAGATAGGCGGCGTGCTGAAATACGGTATTCCCGAATTCCGCCTTCCCAACTCCATCGTCGAGGCCGAAATTGATTCGCTTAAGGCACAAGGCGTGGAGATGGTGACCGACTGCATCATCGGCAAAACCCTCACCTACGACGACCTCCACCGCGAAGGCTTTGAAGGCATCTTCGTAGGCTCCGGCGCGGGGCTGCCACGATTTATGGACATTCCCGGCGAGAACCTCAACGGCATAATGTCGAGCAACGAGTACCTGACCCGCATCAACCTGATGGGTGCAGGCACCGAAGGCTACGACACCCCCGTGCTTATGGGGCGCAATGTGGCCGTGATAGGCGGCGGCAACACCGCTATGGACTCCGTGCGCACCGCCAAGCGTATGGGAGCTGAGCGCGTGATGCTCGTGTATCGTCGTTCCGAAGCCGAGATGCCCGCCCGCCTCGAAGAGGTGAAGCACGCCAAAGAAGAAGGGATAGAGTTTTTCACGCTCCACAATCCCGTAGAGTACCTCGGTGATGAGCAAGGCAACGTGACGACGATGCGCGTGCAGCGTATGGAGCTGGGCGAGCCTGATGCCTCGGGGCGCCGCTCACCGGTGCCCGTAGAGGGCGACATTCGCGACGTGCCCGTAGATATGGTCATCGTAAGCGTAGGCGTAAGCCCCAATCCGCTCGTGCCCCGCTCTATCGAAGGGCTTGAAGTGAGCCGCCGCAACACTATCGTGGTCGATGAGAACACTATGCAGAGCAACATCGCCGACCTCTATGCCGGCGGCGACATCGTAAGAGGCGGTGCCACGGTAATCCTCGCTATGGGCGACGGACGCCGTGCCGCCATCGCTATGCATCAAGCGTTGTCACAAAAATAGCCACGTGCCGATGGCCAATCAGTTCATCCTACACTCCGACTACGCGCCCACCGGCGACCAGCCCGAAGCCATACGCCAGCTCTCCGAAGGCGTGCGCGACGGCCTGCCGGCGCAGACGCTCCTCGGCGTCACCGGCTCCGGTAAGACCTTCACTATGGCCAACGTCATAAAGGAGGTGAATCGCCCCACCCTCATTCTCTCCCACAACAAGACCCTCGCGGCTCAGCTCTATGCCGAGTTTAAGGCCTTCTTCCCCGAGAATGCGGTTCACTACTTCGTGTCGTACTACGACTATTATCAGCCCGAGGCCTACATACCCTCCTCCGATAAATATATCGAGAAAGACCTCGCCATCAACGAAGAGATTGACCGGATGCGCTTGGCCACCACCGCCTCGCTGCTCTCCGGGCGGCGCGACATCGTGGTGGTGTCGTCGGTATCGTGTCTCTACGGTATCGGCAACCCGGCCGACTTCGACGAGAACACCATCAACATCAGCGCCGGCCAGCAGCTTGGGCGCAACCAGTTCCTGCGCAAGCTCGTCGACGCCCTCTACTCCCGCACCGAGCTGGAACTGAAGCCCGGTACCTTCCGCGTAAAAGGCGACACCGTCGATGTGATGCTGGCCTACGATGCCATAATGATTCGCATCATCTTCTGGGGCGATGAGATTGAGAGCATCCATATCGTTGACCCCGCCACAGGGCTTCCCACCGAGCAATGCGACGCCTTCAAGATTTTCCCGGCCAACATATTCGTAACCTCCAAAACCCGCATCAACGATGCCATCAGGCAGATACAGCTCGACCTCGGCACCGAAGTCGATGCCTTCCGCCGCGAGGCCCGCTTTGCCGAAGCCTCACGGCTCGAAGAGCGTGTAACCTCCGATGTGGAGATGATTAAGGAGGTGGGCTACTGCTCAGGCATTGAGAACTACTCGCGCTACTTCGACGGCCGCGAGCCGGGAATGCGCCCGTTCTGCCTGCTCGACTATTTCCCGAAGGACTTTCTCACCATCATCGACGAGAGCCACGTCACCGTGCCGCAGATACGCGGCATGAACGGCGGCGACCTCTCGCGCAAGATGAATCTCGTGAACTACGGCTTCCGCCTTCCGGCAGCTATCGACAACAGGCCGCTGCGCCTTGAAGAGTTTGAGGCTCTTACGCCGCAAACAATCTATGTAAGCGCCACGCCGGCCGACTATGAGCTCAACAAGAGCGAGGGCGTAATCGTGGAGCAGCTCATCCGCCCCACCGGCCTGCTCGACCCCGTCATCACCGTGCGCCCGTCGCAAGGACAAATCGACGACCTGCTCGAGGAGATACAGCTGCGCACCGAGCGCGGCGAGCGCACACTCGTCACCACCCTCACCAAGCGCATGGCCGAGGAGCTTACCTCCTATCTGGCCAAGCTCGACATCAATTGCGCCTATATGCACTCCGATATCGAGACCCTCGAGCGCATACGCATCATCGACGACCTCCGTGCCGGAGCTATCGATGTGCTCGTGGGCGTAAACCTGCTGCGCGAAGGGCTCGACCTGCCCGAGGTGTCGCTCGTGGCTATCATCGATGCCGACAAAGAGGGGTTCCTACGCTCCCACCGCTCTCTCACCCAGACCGCCGGGCGCGCCGCCCGCAACCTCAACGGCGAGGTGATAATGTATGCCGACAAAATCACCGACTCGATGCAGCTGACTATCGACGAAACCGCCCGCCGGCGCTCCATCCAGCTCCGCTACAACGAGGAGCACGGCATCACGCCGCAGCAGATTATCAAAGCCCGCAACATCATCATCGGCAAGGAGCGGCCCGACGACGAGAAGCCGGCTGCCGACAAGCGGCAAAGCGGCAAACGCGAAAACGGCCGCCGGGCTGCCGAGCCGCGCGTAGCGCCGTCATATACCAGGGAGTTCAGCCGCGAAATTGACATCGCCGCCGACCCCGTGGTGGCATATATGAGCGTTCCGCAGATTCAGGCCGCTATCGAGCGCCTCAACCAGGAGATGCTCGATGCCGCCAAGAAGATGGAATTTATCCTGGCCGCGCAGTTGCGTGACGAGATTATCAAGATGCGGCAGCTCCTCGAGCAGCACCAACAAGAGCAGAGCTGATGCCCGCCACCACATCGACATATCGGCAACCCTGGCTTCCCACCACCCGCAAAGAGATAGAGCGGCTCGGCTGGGACTACATCGACATCATCTTCTTCACCGGCGATGCCTACATCGACCACCCATCGATGGGCGCCGCGGTGCTGGGGCGGGTGCTCGAGGCCAAGGGCTACCGCGTAGCGATAGTGCCGCAGCCCAACTGGCGCGATGACCTGCGCGACTTCCGCAAGCTCGGGCGCCCGAGGCTGTTCTTCAGCGTCTCGGCCGGCGCTATGGACTCGATGGTGAACCACTACACCGCGGCACGCCGCCGTCGCAGCGACGATGCCTACACCCCCGACGGACGTGCCGGCGCGCGCCCCGACTACCCCACGATAGTGTATTCGCAAGCGTTGAGGCAGCTTTGGCCCGATGTGCCCATCGTGATAGGCGGCATCGAAGCCTCGCTGCGCCGCCTTTCCCACTACGACTACTGGCAGGACTGCCTGCGCCCGTCGATACTGCTCGATGCGCCGGCCGACCTCCTGGTATTTGGCATGGGCGAGCGGCCGATGACAGCTATCGCCGACCGCCTTGCCGCCGGCGAGCCTATCGGCGCACTTACCGACATCCCGCAGACCGCCCTGCTGCGGCCGCTCGGCGAGATGCCCGCATCGCCCGAGAGCGACACCCATATCGTAATCAACAGCTACGAGGACTGCCTTGCCGACCCCACCAAGCAGGCCTCCAACTTCAAGCATATCGAGATTGAGTCGAACCGCTTCGTAGGCCGTGAGATATGGCAAGCCACGGCCGGCCACGCCGTCAAGACCAATCGCACCTACCCGCCGCCCACCACGGCCGAGCTCGACAGCTACTACGACCTGCCCTACACCCGCCTGCCCCACCCCCGCTATCGCGGGCACCGCATTCCGGCCTACGAGATGATACGCCACAGCATCACTATGCATCGAGGCTGCTTCGGCGGCTGCGCCTTCTGCACCATCTCGGCCCACCAAGGCAAGCACATATCATCACGGAGTAAAGAGTCGATTGTAGCCGAAGCTAAGCGTATCACGCTGATGGACGATTTCAAAGGCTACATTAGCGACCTCGGAGGCCCCTCGGCCAATATGTACCGAATGGCCGGGCGCGACACCGCCATCTGCGCCAAGTGTGTACGCCCCTCGTGCCTGCACCCGGCGCCCTGCGCCAATCTGGTCAACGACCACCGACCGCTGCTCGAGGTGTATCACGCCGTCGATTCCATTGCGGCAGTGAAGAAGTCGGTAATAGGCAGCGGCGTGCGCTACGACTTGGCGATGCACCGCTGCGGCGACGCGGCCATAGATGAGGCCAATCGCCGTTACATCGAAGAGCTGATACGCTTCCACGTATCCGGGCGTCTCAAAGTGGCGCCGGAGCACACGGCCGATGCCGTGCTGATGTGTATGCGCAAGCCTTCCTTCAAGCTCTTTCACGAGTTCAAGCAGATTTTCGACCGCATCAATGAGCGCTATGCCCTGCGCCAGCAGCTCATTCCCTACTTCATATCATCGCACCCCGGTTGCACCGAAGCCGACATGGCCGAGCTGGCAGCCGAGACCAAGCAGCTCCATTTCCATCTTGAGCAGGTGCAGGACTTCACCCCTACGCCTATGACCGTGGCCACCGAGATCTACTATTCAGGCGTGCACCCCTACACCCTTCGCCGCCTCTTCACCGCCAAGACCAAAGAGGAGAAGCTGGCCCAGCGCAAGTACTTCTTCTGGTACCTGCGCGAGAATCGCGACGACATCGTGCACTCCCTGCATCGCCTCCACCGGCCCGACCTTATTGATAAGCTCTACCCCGACCGCGGGCGCGAGCGGCACCCCTATCGACGTCATTAATCACATTATATAATATATAACTATGCGAAAACAGAACTACTTACTTATGGCTTCATTGCTTACACTTGCAGCAGCCACCACATCGTGCGGCATGCTCGACGGCTCCGACGAAATCATCGAGCCGGCCAAAGTGGAGGTGACCGACGGCCGTTTCACCCCCGAAGTCCTTGAGCTTCTCGCTCGCGTCAGCGACCCACAGGTGTCGCCCGACGGCAAGCGCGTGCTCTACGGCATTCAAGCCGAAAGCATCGAACAGAACAAAAGCAACCGCGAGCTCTGGCTGATGAATATCGACGGCAGCGAGCCTACGCGTCTCACCGTCACCGCCTGCTCCGAGCAAGGCGCGGTGTGGCTCGACGACAACACCATCGCCTTCATCGCCAATGAGAAAGACCAAAAGCCGCAAGTCTATACTATGGCGGCCGACGGCTCCGGCCGCAAAGCCGTCACGGCGATGGAGAAAGGCGTGGAAGCGTTCCGCTTCGCCCCTGATGGCAAGCACCTCGCCCTGGTTTCGACTGTCAAAGCCTTCAACAGTGCCAAGGACAAATACAAAGACCTCGACAAAGCCACCGGCCGCCTCATCAACGACCTGATGTACAAGCATTGGGACGAATGGGTGGAGGAGATACCTCACATCTTCGTAGCCGAGACCGGCAAAGCTATCGACGACAGCACCGCTATCGACCTCCTGGCCGGCGAGCCCTTTGAAGCGCCGATGCGCCCGTTCGGCGGCACCGAGTCGTTCGACTGGAGCAAGGACAGCAAGAAGCTGGTGTACGTAAGCCGCAAGAAGACCGGCAAGGAGTATTCCCTCTCCACCAATAGCGACCTCTACGAGTACGATCTCGAGAAGAAGGCCACCCGCAACCTCACCGAAGGAATGATGGGCTACGACACCGCCCCTGTATTCTCCCACGACGGCACCAAGCTCGCTTGGCTCTCGATGGAGCACGACGGCTACGAGAGCGACAAGAACCGCATCTTCGTTATGGACGTGGCCACCGGTGAGAAAACCGACTTAACTGCCGAATGGGATTACCACGTGGACCAGATTGCCTGGTCGCTCGACGACAGCACTATCTACTTCATAGCCCCCTATCAAGGCACCGAGCCGATATTCGCCCTCAATGTAGCCACCAAAGCTATCACTACGGTCGATGAGGGAATGTACGACTACGCCTCATTCTCCATCGGCAAAGATTGCCTCGTAGCGCTACGCCACTCGCTCGTACGCAACAATGAGCTGTTCTGCATCGCCGGCAACGACAGCACCGCCGCCGTAAGCCAGATCAGCCACGTCAACGACACCATCTTCGCCCAGCTCGACAGCGTCACCGTCGAGAAAGTGATGGTTCCCACCACCGATGGCAAGGAGATGCTCACCTGGCTCGTGCTGCCGCCCAATTTCGACCCCGCCAAGAAGTACCCTGCCATCCTCTACTGCCAGGGAGGTCCGCAATCAGCCGTCAGCCAGTTCTGGTCGTATCGCTGGAACCTGCGCCTTATGGCCTCCCGCGGCTATATCGTCATCGCCCCCAACCGCCGCGGCTTGCCCGGCTTCGGCACTGAATGGAATGCCCAAATCTCCGGCGACTACCCCGGCCAGAATATGAAGGACTACCTCTCGGCCGTTGACTACATCAAGCAGCGCCCCTACATCGACGCTGAGCATATCGGAGCCACCGGCGCCAGCTACGGCGGTTACTCCGTGTATTGGCTCGCCGGCAACCACGACGGCCGCTTCAAAGCGTTCTTCGCCCACGCCGGAATCTTCAACCTCGAGTCGCAATATCTTGAGACCGAAGAGATGTGGTTTGCCAATTGGGACCTCGGCGGCCCGTGGTGGGACAAGAGCAACGCCGTGGCTCAGCGCACCTTCAGCCTCGGCTCGCCCCATCACTACATCGACAAGTGGGACACCCCGATTATGATTTCGGTGGGCGAAAAGGACTACCGCATCCTCGCCTCGCAAGGTATGATGGCCTTCAACGCCGCTCAGCTGCGCAATGTCCCCGCCCGCATGCTCGTCTTCCCCGACGAGAACCACTGGATTCTCAAGCCGCAGAACGCCCTGCAGTGGCAACGCGAATTCTTCGAATGGTTTGACAAGTGGCTTAAGCCCGAGCAAGCCGCCGCTCCCGCCACCGATTAATAATTCAACGCCTTATAACAAAGTAAGGAGGGTACCTCAGCCGAGCGAGCCCTCCTTTTATTATCCTCACGCTCTGATTATTATTCAATTGGTGTGTTACAGTTTTCAATTAGTCGCTAATCACGTCATCCTCAGTCAAATATTCCGAAATATTCCATAAATTTGGGCAAATATTACAATCTAATATCAACCGTTATGAAAAGAACTATTCTTACAGCATTGCTGGCTATCGCGGTTTCATTATCGCTTATGAGCCAACCGC